>NZ_JASCOM010000211.1:0-10226 GCF_029959925.1 Pseudomonas sp. PS02303 | reverse complement strand
GCTCGCGATAGGGCCATGTCAGTCAACATCAAGGGCGACTGACATACCGCCATCGCGAGCAGGCTCACTCCTGCATTTATTACGGTGTTCAGGTGGCTGAGTGTGTCTGGTGCACGGGCAGTTCGACTCGGAACGTGCTGCCCACGCCCACTTCACTGCGCACCGAAATATCCCCCCGGTGCTTCTTGACGATGCCATAGGACAAGGACAACCCAAGCCCTGTCCCCTGGCCCACCGGTTTGGTGGTGAAGAACGGATCGAAGATTTTCTGCAGGCTGTCCGGCGCGATACCGGAGCCGGTGTCGGCCACCTCAATCCACACCCGTTCACCCTCAAACCCGGTGCGCAGGGTGATGGTACCCCGCTGTGGGCCCATCGCCTGGGACGCGTTGACGATCAGGTTCATGATCACCTGGTTGATTTGCGATGGCAGGCACTCGATGTCGGGCAATGGCTGATACTCCTTCAGCACATCGGCCTTGTACTTGAGTTCATTGGCGACGATGTTCAAGGTCGATTCGATGCCCTGTTGCAGATTGGTCCACTGCCATTCCTGGTTGGAGTCCACCCGGGAGAAGTCCTTCAGGTCCTTGACGATCTGCCCCACCCGGTTGATGCCCTCCTTGGATTCCTTGATCAGCAATGGAATGTCCTCGCGCAGAAATTCCAGTTCGATGCGTTCCCGTAACTGACCAAGCCGCTCGATCACCTCATTTGAAGCAATCGCCTCTTCGGCCTCGCGATAGGCATCGAGCATGTCTTGCAGTTGCTTGAAGTAGCCATCAAGACTGCCAAGGTTGGAAGAAATGAAGCCGATGGGGTTGTTGATTTCATGGGCAACGCCGGCCGCCAATTGCCCCAGGGACGCGAGTTTTTCCGATTGCACCAGTTGCGATTCAAGCTGTTTGCGCTCGTCGATTTCCCGCTGCAACGCCTCGCTGGCCTGTTTGAACTGCGTGGTGCGCTGGTCCACCAGATGCTCCAGATGGCTCATCTGCACGGAGGCGCGTTCGGTCATCTCCCATTTGGTCAGCAGGGTGTTGGCCATCTGCTGGACTTCGATGTTGTCGAACGGTTTTTTCAGGATCAGCAACCGATCATGGGCTTGCAGTCGGTCCAACAGCTCATCCCAGGAATAGTCGGAATACGCGGTACACACCACCACTTGCAGGTGCGGATCTTCCTGCCACAGATGTTCGATGGTTTGCGCGCCGTCCCAGCCTTCAGGCATGCGCATGTCGACGAACGCGAGGGCGTAGGGCCGGCTTTCCTGCAAGGCCTGAGTGAGTTTGCCCAGGCCTTCCTGGCCGCCATACGCCGAATCCAGTTCGAACAGGGCCGTGGTGGTTTTGATTTCACGGCCAAACAGCGTGGCTTCCATCTCGTCCAGTTCCAGGTGCTCCACCGGAACCGGGGTGAGGATCTTGCGAAAGTCGTCATGAATCGACGGTGTGTCGTCGATCAACAGAATGCGTCGGTTCGAATGCTCACTCATGCCTCCTCCGGGACGGTTTTCAGCGGAATCTGCAAGGTGAACTGCGCGCCCTTGCCGGGCCCGTCACTGTGGGCGCTGAGATGGCCGTTCATTTCTATCGCCGCGAGTGCGCAGCTGTGCAGACCAAAACCGTGGCCTTCCTTGCGGGTGGTAAAACCGTGGGCAAAGATGCGCGTCATGTTCTCCGGCGCGATGCCTTCGCCATCATCCTTGACGCTGATTTGCAGGGTGGAGTCTTCGACGATTTTCACCCCCAGGGTCATTTGTCGCGGACGATTGCTGAGGTCGGACATGGCGTATTTGGCATTGCTGATGAGGTTGATCAGGATCAGCAGCAATCGGTGTTTGTCGCCCATGACCTGCGGCACCTCGTTGTACTCCTTGACCACGGTGACGTGGTGCCGGGTCAGGGCACCGGAGTTCATGCGCAGGGCGTCTTCCAGCAGTTCACTGATGTGCAGCGGTTCCATCAGGCTGTTGGCGCCAGCGTAGGACTGCTGGGTGGCGACGATGTCCTTGATGTGGTCGACGCTTTTGGTCAGTTGGGCGAGTTCGTCGGTCATGCTTTGTTGTTCGAGCGCGATGGCGTCGACCAGTTGATTCAGATAGCCGGGCAGCAATTTGCCTTTAGCGTCCTGGGTCAGAAAGGCCCCGAGGTCGCCTTGATGCTCGTTAATCAGCTGCATCGCCTTGCCCAGCCCCTGGGCCTTGCTGCTGCGCAGTTTGCGGCTGACCAGGTCGGCGGAGATGTTCACGCTGTTGAGTACGTTGCCGACGTTGTGCAACACATTGGTGGCGATTTCCGCCATGCCGGCCTGGCGCGCGGTGTCCAGCAGTTCGCTCTGGGTATCCTTGAGTTCGCGGGTGCGTTCTTCGACCCGTTTTTCGAGGTCATCATTGGCGGTTTTCAGGGCCTTGTTGACGCGATTGATCACGGTGAAACTGCGCATCAAGTGAATCGCCAGGTACACCAGCAACAGCACCAGCAGCACCGAAAACACCAGCATGTAAAAGTGATAACGCTGGTCGACCGCATCGGTGCGCTGCTGATCGTTGTTCAGCAGATCGGTGATGCCGTCCAGCCGCTCGGCCACGGGAATCGCCTCGATGTTTTCCAGCAAGCGGTTGACCACCGGTTGCTCACGCAGAATGAGCTCAATATGGTTATTGAGCACATCCAGCGGACTGTGGAACTCCTCCGGCAGTCGCAGTTTGTTCACTTTCAGTTTGCTCAATCCCACCAGGATTTCGGCGGCCTTGTCGTCAGAGGTAACCATGGCGAACTCCATGGTGCTGAGTACCAGGTCATAGGTGTCGTTGGCGATGTTCTGCAGTTGCAGTTTGTCGCCGTCCTGCAACTGGGCGAGGGGTTCCTGAATGTCGTCTTCGGCGGTCGGCAGAAACGCCAGTGAGTTGCGCAACACAGCATTGTGGGACTTGAACTGCTCAACCAGCCGGATCTTTTCCTCGAAGGCGCTCAGGTACGCATCATGGCTGGTCAACCAGACGGGCGAGGTGTTGCGGCTGTGATTCGACGACATTGTGTCGAACCGTTCCCACAGGAGCGTCATCTCGGTCAGCGGTGTGACCAGCGGATCGTAGTTGTGGTTGATCGCAATCCTGGCCTTGAGGATTTCCGTTTCCCACTGCGCATTCAGCTGTTTCATCCGGGAAATCAGATCCCGGGATTCGGTGTAGGTCGACGTCTGATTGGAGTTGGATTTGAGGTACAGAAACAGCAGTGTCGAGGCCAGTATCAGGGCCATGATACCGAGGAGTGCCACACTGCGTCGGCGGGATATTTTCATAATGGTTTGCCCTCCCATTCACCGGTCAGGGTCTTGAGGAATTTGATGATCAGCACCTTGTCCTCGACAGAGGGGATGCGTCCCAGTTGAAATGAGAACATCACCTCCACGGCGTCTTCGAGGGTTTTGGCCGAGCCGTCGTGAAAGTACGGCGCGGTCACGGCGACGTTCCTCAGGCTCGGGACCTTGAACACGTAGCGGTCCTCTTCGTCCTTGGTCAGCAGGTAGCGGCCCAGGTCGGTGTCGGTCGGGTTGCCTCGTGTCTTGAAGTAATCGCCCATCACCCCGAATTTCTGGAACATGTTGCCGCCGATATTGATTCCCTGATGGCAGGCGATACAGCCGTAATCCTTGAAGCGTTGGTAACCGTATTTCTCCTCGCGGGTGAGAATGTCGGTGTCGCCCAGCAGGTATTGGTCGAAACGCGAGTTGGCACTGATCAACGTGCGCTCGTAGGTCGCCAGGGCGTTTTGCACATTGATCATGGTCACACCGTCCGGGTAGGCGTTGCCGAACGCGGTTCGATAAGCGGCGTCGGCGGACAGCGTCTGCACCACGTATTCCCAGTTGCTGCCCATTTCACTGGGGCTTTGCACCACGGCGTGGACCTGGGTTTCCAGGGTGTCGGCGCGGCCGTTCCAGAATTGCCGGAAGTTCAGGCTGGCGTTAAACACGCTCGGAGTATTGACCGCCACTGGCTGACCGTTGAAACCGATGGAAAACGCCTTGTTATCGGCGCCACCGCTTTCCAGGCGATGGCAACTGGCACACGAGAGGCTGCCGTTGACCGATAAACGTGGCTCGTTGAACAACTGGCGACCGAGTTCGACACGCAGAGGGTTTTGCTGCGGCACGGCCGGCAGCGGTTTGAGTGGTTCGTCCAGTGGCGCGCCGCTGGCCGTCAGACAGACTCCGAGCAGAGGCATCAAGAGCAAGCGGTAGAGAAATGGCGACATCCTGTAATTCCTTGGCGGATAGCCCGTGTGTCGCTGCTTATCGGTCATGTGGCGGCAGGGGGAGGGGATTTCACCGACGTCAGGTAGTGCACGAAGTCATCCGGCGCCACGGCTTTGCTGAAGTAGTAGCCCTGGCCTTCCTCGCACTGATGGGCCTTGAGGAAATCCAGTTGTTCGAGGGTTTCCACCCCTTCGGCGATGATGGTCAGTTTCAGGCTCTTGCCCAGGCTGATGATGGCGCTGACCAGCGCTGCGTCGTTGATGTCACGGCTCAGGCCACGAATGAACGACTGATCGATTTTCAGCACATCGATGGGAAAACGCCGCAGGTAACTCAGGCTGGAATAACCGGTGCCGAAGTCGTCGATGGCAAGCCGCACCCCCATGGCCTTGATCCGGTTCAGGGCGGTGACCGTGGCATCGACGTTCTGCATCAGGACGCCTTCGGTGATTTCCAGCTCCAGCAATGACGGGTCCAGACCGGTTTGTTTCAGGACCTGTTCAATGCCTTCGACAAAGCCTCGTTGGCGAAAGTCGATGGCCGACACATTCACCGACATGCACAGCCTCGGCAGCCCCGCCGCCTGCCAGGCGCAGGCTTGCCGACAGGCCTGGGCCAGCACCCATTTGCTCAACGGTACGATCAAGCCGCTGTCTTCGGCCACGCCAATGAAGTCCGACGGGTAGACCCAGCCATGCCCCGGTTTCTGCCAGCGAATCAAGGCCTCTGCGCCGACTACCTCACCGGTGCCCAGGTCGAGCTTGGGCTGGTAATGCAGGACAAATTCGTCCCGCTCCAATGCCAGGCGAATGCCCGACTCGATGGTCTGCTGGTCCCGGGCGCGCTGGTTCATTTCTTCAATGAAAAAGCGGAAGTCGTTGGGGCCGCTTTCCTTGACGTGACGCATCGCGGTTTCGGCTTTCTTGATCAGCGCGATCGCATCGAAGCCATCATCGGGGTAGATGCTGATGCCCAGGCTGGCGGTTACGCTCAGGTCATGGCCGGCGATGTGCTGGGTCGTGCCAATGGCGTTCAAGAGTTTTTCGGCGATGCCTTTGGTCTGCTGGGGATGGCGGATGTCAGCGAGGATCACCACGAACTCATCAGCGCCGTAGCGAAACACCGAATCGGATTCGCGCACCGTGGACACCAGGCTTTGCCCGACCCGTTTAAGCATCTCGTCACCGGCCGGATGGCCCAGGGCATTGTTGATGCGCTTGAAGCGATCAAGGCCCAGGAACATCACTGCCAGCTGCTTGTCATGGCGGCGCGACAACGCCAGGGACTGGTTCAGTCGATCTCCGAGCAACGTGCTGTTGGGCAGCTCGGTCAAGACGTCGTATTGCAACAGGTGGGACACCTTGAGCAGTTCGTGGACCCGCGCCTCGATGGTTTGCTCCAGGCTTTGCACTTTTGTCTCCGCGTCCTGGGTCATCTGCCATTTCCAGGTCAGGGCGCTGGCCATCTGGCGGATTTCCAGACTGTCGAAGGGTTTTTTCAACACCAGTAACTGGTCGCCGAACTCCAGCCGTTCAGCCATGTCCTCCCAGCTGTAATCCGAATAGGCGGTGCACAGCGCGATTTGCAGGTGCGGGTCGATCTTCCAGAGCTGTTCGATGGTTTCCAGCCCGTCCCAACCCGGCGGCATGCGCATGTCGGTGAACGCCATGGCGTAGGGGCGACCTTCGGCCTGGGCCCGCTGGACCAGCTCAAGGGCTTCCTGGCCCTGGTAGGCGGAATCGAGCTGGAAGGTCAGCCGGGCCGGTTGTTGCGTGCCGAACAGCGCCTCTTCCGTGCCGGCCAGGGTCTGCTCATCTTCAGAGTCAGGGCCGAGGATCTTGCGAAAATCCTCATGAATCGAAGGCGTGTCGTCGATGATCAGGATGCGCCGGTTGGTCCGGACGGACGACGTTTTCATCACTTGTCCTCCGTGGCGTGCGGGTTGTCCAGGATCGGTCCGTGGCTTGCGGGCACGATGCTGCCGGCTTTGAGCAACTGGGCGGCTTGTTGGCTGCTGACCGCTTTACTGAAAAAGTAACCCTGTGCGTTCATTGGCGAGCCTGTGGCCATCAGCGAACTACGCTGTTCCTGGGTTTCGACACCTTCGGCGATGATTCCGATCCCTACTTCTCGAGCGAAATTGATGATTGCGCGCAACGTGTTGGCACTTGCCGGGTCGCGGGCAGCGGTGTCGATGAAAGCCTGGGCGAGTTTCAGGTGATTGACCTGGTAGGTCTTGAGGTAGTCGAACGAGGAGTATTCGGTGCCGAAGTCGTCGATGGCGATCTTCACCCCCAGCTCGCGCAGGCGTGGCAGCACGTCGTTGTGGGTCCATTTGGTCTGGGCCAGGGTGGCTTCGGTGACATCGAAGCGCAGGTCCCAGGCGCACAATTCCCAGCGCGCGGTGGTGCGCAGTACGTCATAGATCAGTTCGGGCCCGCTTTTCAGTTGGGCCAGGGACAGTTTGATGGCAATCACCGGGGGCGCCATGCCTTCGTCGCGCCACAGACGCATTTGCTGGCAGGCGCGATCCAGCACCCAGTGCCCGAGGGGGATGATGGCGCCGGTTTTTTCCGCGGCCGGCAGGAATGCCGACGCTTCCAGCAAGCCGCGCTCGGGGTGGTTCCAGCAGACCTGAGCTTCCATGCCGAGGATCTTGCCGCTGCTCAGGTCGACTTCCGGCCAGTATCTGAGTTCGAGTTCTTCATGGTCGATGGCCGTGCGCAGTTCGCTGGCGATGGTCATGCGCTCGACCACCTCCTGATTGATCTCCTCGGAGTGGAAGTGATACTGATTGCGGCCCTTTTCCTTGGAGCGATACAGCGCCATGTCAGCCTGGCTGAGCAAGCCGTCGGCGCTGGTGATGCGCGGCGAATAGCTGCTGATGCCGATGCTGACCGACACCCGCACGTCATTGCCGTCCAGGGAGTAGGGCAGCACCAATGCGTCGCGGACCTTGGCCGCCAGGGACGCGGACTGGGTCGGGTCGCTGACGTCCAGTTGCAGGATGGCGAACTCGTCGCCGCCGAGGCGGGCGACCACGTCGTTTTCGCGCACACAGGCTTTGATGCGCCGGGCCACTTCCTGCAGCAACAGATCGCCCACCGGATGACCGAGGGTATCGTTGATGCGTTTGAAGTGGTCAAGGTCCAGGTAGAACATCGCGAACGGTGTTGCACCCCGGCGCGCAGCGGCGAAGGCCTGATGCAGGCGCTCGATCAAGGTGGCACGGTTGGCCAGCCCCGTCAGCCCGTCGGTGCGGGCCAGCAGGGCGATTTTCTCCTCGGCGACCTTGCGTTCAGTGACGTCGATGATGATGCCTTCGACTTCCAGTAAACGTCCTTCGGCGTCTCGCACCGGAATATAGCGGTTTTCGACCCAGCGCCAGGCACCGTCGCCGGTGCGCATCCGAAACTCGATGGACGCGCCGCCCGCATGGCGATCCAGCACTCGGGCCATGGCCGTGTCGACTTTCGGCTGGTCGTCGGGATGGATCAACTCCCGGGCCCAGTTGGCCGAGGCGACCAGATTCGCCGCGACATGACCGTACTTGGTGATGTTGTGGGAGATGTACATCAGCGGAAACGACGGTTCGCCCCGCAGGCGATACAGAATGGTCGGGCTGTTCTGCACGATGATGTTGGCGTCGGACAGCTCCCGGGTGCGTTCTTCCACGGCCTGTTCCAGCAACGACATCTTCAGTTCGGCGTCTTCGGTCATTTGCCATTTGGCGGTCAGGGCGCTGGCCAGCTGACGGATTTCGATGGCATCGAATGGTTTTTTCAGGATCAGCAGGCGATCGCCCAGTTCCAGGCGTTCATCGATGTCTTCCCAGGAATAGTCGGAATAAGCGGTGCACAGCGCCACTTGCAGCTTGGGATCGACCTGCCACAGCCGTTCGATGGTTTCCAGGCCGTCCCAGCCCGGCGGCATGCGCATGTCGATGAAAGCCATCGCATAGGGCAGGTCGTTGGCCAGCGCTCGTTCAACCTTGTCCAGTGCTTCCAGCCCCTGAAACGCCGAATCGAGCATGAAACTTTGCAGGGTTGCCGTCGCTTGCGTCCCGAACAGGGCTTTTTCGGCGCTGATCAGGTCGTCGTCTTCGGGCGATGGCGGGCTGAGGATCTTGATGAAGTCCGCATGAATAGACGCGGTGTCGTCGACGATAAGTATCCGACGGTTGGTTCGTGCCAGCAGCGTATTCATAGGCATACGCCGGGAGCGGTGGCAATGTGGTGGTGCGGTGTGCTCATAGGGGCATCCTTTCCCTGATCACGTGGCCAAGCGCAGAAAGTGGATCCGAGTGAACTGAGCATAGTCGCCTGTGCAGCACTTCGCCCGGTCGCCTGAAACGAATCATTTCCAGGGGCGTTGCTGGAAATCATCTAGCCTGTAGCTCAGGCAGCGCCAGAAACGGAATGTTCTGGCTGATGATTGACGCGACGACGCCCGTTTTGCTTGAGGTAATGCCATGGAAGAGCAACTCCCCACTACTTTTGCCGATAAACCCACGATTCTGCTGGTCGACGACGAGGAGTCTATCCTCAACAGTCTGCGCCGGCTCTTGCGCGGCCAGCCCTACGAAGTATTGCTGGCCACCAGCGGGGAGCAAGCCCTGGATATCATGGCGAAACAGCCCGTCGACCTGGTGATGAGCGATGCGCGCATGCCTAACATGGACGGCGCCACGCTGCTGGCGCACATTCACCAGCGCCATCCCGACACGCTGCGCATTTTGCTGACCGGTTATGCCGACCTGACGATGATCGTCAAAGCAATCAACGACGGGCAGATTGACCGATACATCAGCAAACCCTGGCACGATGAGGAATTGCTGCTGACGTTGCGACAATCCCTCGCCTACCAGCGTTCCGAGCGCGAACGCCTGCATCTGGTGCAGGAGACCTGGGAGCAAAACGAAGAATTGAGGTTGCTCAACGCGACCCTGGAGAAACACGTCGCGTCCCGCACCGCCGAGCTGCAGCAGACGGCCGACATGCTCGACCTGGCCTACGAAGAGCTCAAACACAGCTATGTCACCGGCACCGAGGTGTTCTCGCTGCTGGCCAACCTGCGTTTGCCACCGGCCAAGCAGACGAACCGGCAGATCATCGAACTGGTG
Organism: Pseudomonas sp. PS02303; assembly: GCF_029959925.1. Lineage (NCBI taxonomy): Bacteria > Pseudomonadati > Pseudomonadota > Gammaproteobacteria > Pseudomonadales > Pseudomonadaceae > Pseudomonas > Pseudomonas sp. PS02303. Next base: position 844 of record NZ_JASCOM010000211.1, on the reverse strand, counting down.
CGGGTGTACTGCAAACTCCATGGCGTGGACGAGGGCAGTACCCGCGACCTGACCATGGCCGCGGCGCTTTACAACATCGGCAAGCTGAGCTGGACCGACAGCATGATGACCGCGCCTGCGGATTTGCTGCACCACAACGATCAGGAACGCTATCGCGGTTATCCGAAGCAGAGCGAATCGTTGCTGATGACCCTCGATCCGATGAAGGATGCGGCGCGCCTGATCCTTCACCACCAGGAGCGCTGGGATGGCACCGGTTTCCCCGACCGGCTCAAGGGCGAGGCGATTCCGCTCGGGGCGCGGTGGCTGAAACTGGCGGTGGATTTCATCGAGTTGCAGCGTGGGCTGATCCTTGAGCGCCAGATGAACAGCGATGAAGCCCTGGTCTATATCCGCCAGTACGCCGGTCGTCTCTACGACCCTGATCTGGTGGAGGACTTCATTCAGGTCTGCGCCGCCTACCAGAGCGATGTGTCACTGGCCGATCCGACGGTCAAGGTACTGACGACCCGGGACCTGGCGACCGGCATGATTCTGGCGCGCAACCTCAATGCCGATAACGGCATGCTGTTGCTCAATGCGGGGAAGGTGCTGAGCGGGCCGCTGGTGGAGAAACTGATCGCGTTCGAAGCGATGGAAGGGGCGAAATACAGCGTTTTTGTGAAAGTGCCGGAGGAGGTGGCGGCTGCGCTTCTCGAAGCGGATCCGCTAGTCCAGGCTCAGCCCTGACCCCCTTTGGAAGACTCAACGCTGACCCCCTGTGGGAGCGAGCCTGCTCGCGAAGACGGCCTGACATTCACCATGGATGTCGACTGAAAGACCGCTATCGCGAGCAGGCTCGCTC
>NZ_JASCOM010000210.1:0-10228 GCF_029959925.1 Pseudomonas sp. PS02303 | reverse complement strand
CATTCACATCTATGGTGACTGATACTCCGCCATCGCGAGCAGGCTCGCTCCTACAGGGGGTGGATTCAGCCTTGTGGATACCACACCAACCGCTCCGCCGCCGGGCTGCACTCTTCAACCTGAAACCCCAGCGCCAGGTAATGCTGGCGCGCATGGGGATTGTTGGCCCAGACCACCGTAGCCACCGGGCAGCGGATCTGTTGGGCGGCTTGTTGCACACCTTGCAGCACCTTGCGGCCAAAACCCTGGCCGCGGGCCTGTGGAATGAATGCCAGGTACAACACGCGAATTTCATTGGGGCCAAAATCGGTGGTCAGCGCGCCGATGGCTGTGTCGAGCTTTTCAATCACGTAATGCATCGCGTTGGGGAATCGCTCCCCCAATCCCTGTTCCTGCACCTGAAATTGCTGGGCGACCACCTGCTCAATCACTTCTCGATCGCCGTCGATCCATTGCAGATCCGGCCGCGCCGCCTGGTAAAGACTGTGCAAAAAAGGCCCATCGCTGGTCCGCGAGGGCCGAACCACCAAGCCATCGGCCGCTACTGATTCGGTATTCGCCATCACCTGCTCTCCTTAGAAACCGCTTTCCCTGACACCCAGCGCCGCCATGCGGCGCCAGGCCACGCCCAACAACGACTCGCCGCTGCCCTGCAACACCACCACGCCGCGCAAGGGTTGCATCGGCGTCGGCGCGGCTTCGAGGGTGCTCAACCGCGCCCCGTATTGTCCCTGCACCGGCTCAGCCCGTTGATGCGCATCCCGGCGCACGGCAATCGGCCCGTGGTGATCGGACGTCAGCGCTTCCTGATCGACATAGGCCGCGCCATTGGTGTCGATTTCGGTCAATCGCACGGCGATCGCCGGGTGCATCGGATCATCGGCAATGAACCGCCCGGTGGCCCCCGGCGCCACGCGCCACAGTTCGGCTTCGGCCAGATAGCCACGCAACCGTGCACCGTCTTCAACGACCCGCGCCAGAGGATCTTTGGTCGACAACCAGCGACCTGCCACCAGTTGCGGCAACAGATCGCGCACGGTGCCGGCGTGGGGCGCGCGCAGCAGCAGACGTTCACGCTGGGCGGCCAGCCCGCGATAGTCGGCCACCGCCTCCGCCAGACGTTGCTCGACAATCCCGGCGTCGGCGGCGGTTTCGCTGCGACTGGCCTGACGGCGCATCTGCAACTGCTGGATCTGGATTTCACGCCGGACGATGGCCTGGCGCGAGTCCAGGTCCGGCGATTCCAGTTCGATCAGCACCTCACCCTGGGCAACCACCTGACCGTCATGCACGTTCACCGTTTTGACCCGCGCCGCGACGGGCGCGTGCAACGCACTGGCGCGTCCCGCTTCCAGCATCGTCGGCAGCTCCACCGCACTGCGCCACGGCAAAACCAGCACCAGCACCAGTCCGAGCAAGGCCAGACCGCTGAGCAACACGCGGGGAACAGAGGCTTGCTCCCGTCGGCTCCACCATTGCCGCCACTCACTCAAGATCGGCAGGAAGATGAACCAAACCAACTCCACCAGCATCAGGAAAATCCCCAACACCTTGAAGAACAGGTGATAGACCGCCAGCGCGATCCCGAGAAACAACGCCGCACGCCACAGCCACGCGCCATAGCCCCAGATCAGCAATCGACGCTGCATCTTCGGCGACCAGGGCTCCGGCGCCGCAGCCCCATAGCCGAACAAAAACTCGCGCAACCGCCAACGACACAAGGCAAAGGCTCGCCCTTGAAGGTTGTCCACTTCCCAGAAGTCGCTGAGCAAAAAGTAACCATCAAAGCGCATGAACGGGTTGAGGTTGATCACCAGCGTGGTGATCCAGGTGGCACTGGCGAGCATGAATGCAGCGGTGCGCCCGGGACCGTCCGGCAGCAATGACCAGACCAGCAGTGCAATGCTCGCCAGCAGCAATTCCGCCAGCACACCACCGGCGCCGATCAACAGTCGCGCACGACGATCATTGACCCGCCAGGCATCACTGACGTCGGTGTAAAACATCGGCAGCAACACCATGAACGCCACGCCCATGCTCTGCACCCGACAACCCGCGCGCTTGGCCATGAAGGCGTGGCCGAACTCGTGACAGAGCTTGGCAAAAAACAGCGCCACACCGAACGCCAGAGCGCCGCCGAGACTGAACAGATGCGGGAAGGTGGCGATAAACCGCTGCCAGTCCCGCGACACCAGAAACACCCCGAGCCCCAACGTCACGGGCAACCCGTAGCGCAGCGCCCGCGGGCCGAAGCGCTCGATCCATGGCCAGGCACGATTGAGAAAAGCGTCGGGGCGCCACAGGGGAATGCGAAAAAACAGGTATTGGTGCAGCAGGATCTGCCACAGCGTCTGACGCTGGGCGGCTGCCTTCAGGCTGTAACTGGCGCGCTGTTGCGGGTCGAGTGCGCTGATCAGGTCGTGGCCACGCAAAAAGCCCAGCAACTGCTCAAGCTCAGCGCCATCGAGTGGCAACCCGGGCTCGCGGTTGGCGGCGCGTAACACCTGCTCGGGATCCCCCAACGACCAATGACGCAGCAACCGCATCGCGGCGGCACCGAGTTTGAAATAGCGCCCGCGCACTGGGTCGGCGAGGGTCCAGCGCGGCGAGCCATCGAGGGCCGGAGTCGCCACGGACAGTTGCAAGTCGGCCCGCAGGCTCGGCAGGCTCATCTAAAGCCCCACACTCTGGCGCAACCCGGCCAGAGGTCGACGCAGCAGGTACAACGCCAACGGAGCACGGTCGCCGAAAATTTTAGCGGTGCCGCGCAGGCCGATGCGCGGCGGTGCGCCCTCGAAATTCGCATCCAGGCGATAAGCCAGTTGTCCGGCAGCGGTGGGTTGCGCCTCATAGGCCGAGCGTTCGAGTTTCGCCAAGTGCCGCTGCAACGGATCGCTGTCGAGAAACAGCGCGACTTGCGCGCCGGGCTCAAGGGATATCGCGTCGCCCACCGCCAGTTCGATGCGCAACTCGGCCTGGGTCGGGTCAGCGATTTCCATCAGCCGCTCGCCGGTCTGCACCGGCTTGCCGGTCCAGCGCTCCGCATCGGCGAACACCGCGATACCGCCGCGCTCGGCGCGGACTTCACTGCGTTTGAGCAATTCGCGGGCGTAATCCCGTTCGGCGCGTTTTTGCTCGGCTCGCGCTGCCAGCAGATCGATCTTCGAGCTGGACTCGGCATCGGCGAACGAGCGTTGGGAATTGGCCTTCAGTTCAGCTTCGGCCACCCCCAAGGCGCGTTCGGCCACATCGGCCTGGGCCTTGAGCGTGGTGCTTTCGAAGCGCAGCAACAGGTCGCCGGCTTTGACCGTCTGATTGGGTTTGACCAGGAATTCGGCAATCACGCCGTCCAAGGGCGCAGCCACCACGCGGCCGCCCAATGGAACCACTTCTGCCGGCGCCAGCACCGATTGGCGCACCGGGATCAGCAACCCGAGCAACAGCACGGCGACCAGTGCCACCCGACGTTTTCGGGTCCAGCGCAGCCGCCACGGTTTGCGCGGTTGCAGCGCCAACCAGGCATGGCTGTAAGTGTCGCCCAGTTGCGACAGCAGCACTTGCTCGGAAGGGTTCCACGGCAGGTCCCGCGCCAGCCACAGCCCACCGAATACCTCGCCCTGGTGATCGATCAGCGGCAGCCAAAACACCTGAGCCGCCGAAAGACTTTGCCAATCGGCCTGAATCGATTCGCTGAGGACATTCGCCGGTATCACCCTTGCCTGCTTCAGCACATCGGCCTTGAACAACTGCGCCACGGCCTGCTCGACGAACGCCACGAATGGCGCATTCGGGTCGACGGCACTGACACCCGTCACCGCCTGCACCTTGCCGGCAATCAACAGCGCCGCATGACGAAAACCAAACAGCGCCTGCCCGTCATTGACCAGGCTGTAGGCCAGTTGCGCAGGCGTGCGCGCAGCGCGGGTCAGGCGTTCGAGATCAAGAAACCTGGCGAAGACCTGTTCGGCACCGCTCGCAGCGGGCGCGTTCATTTAAGCTCCGCGAAACGCGCCGTGCCGCTCATGCCGGCCAGCAAACCGTTGGCATTGGGCAGTGTTGCAACCAGCAACAAGGTCTGGCTGCCTTCATCAATTCGAGCGCCGAGGCGTTTGACTGTGGCATCCAGCGCTTGACCGGTTTCATCGGGGACAAAGCTGAAGGTCTGACCGGGCTTGAGCCGGGCCATCCAGCGTGACGGCACCAGCAGATGGATCTCCAGCGTTCGATTGTCTACCACATCCAGCAACGGTGCACCGGCCGCCACGCTTTCATAGCGTTTGACCTTGCGCTCGACGACCTGGCCATCGAACGGCGCCAGCACGCTGCAGCGTTTCACCTGAACCTGATAAACCTGAGACTGCGCCTGCGTCTCGCTGACTTTGGCTTGAGCCCGCGCCACTTCAAAACGCCCGACCGAATTCAACGCCGCCAGCTGTTTGTTGTGGGACAGCTCTTCACCCGCACCACGGTTGGCAGCCTGCGCCGCATTGAGCTGGGCCTGATAAGCGGAACAATCGAAACGCGCCAGCGTATCGCCCTTCTTGAACGACTCGCCCTCACTGAACGGCAGCTCGACAATGCGCCCGGACAACTCACTGGCGAGCACCGCCTGATCCCGGGCACGCAACACGCCCCGGGCCTCGCTGCTGGCTGTCGCATTGCTGCCAGCGGTGCTGTTTTCCAACAACGGATCGTCTGACGCGGGCGTTTGCGCGTGTACTGCGCAGGTCACAACGGTCAATCCAATAACCCAAACACAAAAACGCCGCATAACCGTATCTCCCTGACGGATGAGCGGAGTCTATGACAGGGTGGGTGGGCGTCAAGTGGATAGATGTCCTTGGATAGAAATGTGCTGTTTCAAAATTGCCTGATTTCTCAGCACGAAAACGTGGGCTTTCCTTCAGTAGCTATCGGTAATAAATCCCACATCAGATTGGGAACGTACTTTCAATCGATACGGAGAGCAGCGATCGACACTTCAAACCTTTATCGAAATGCAGCACCTCAACACTCTTCCTGTAGCAATTACTAATAACTCAGGCCGATAACGCCTTGACCATCACCAAGGTCGGCGATCAAAACTGACTCGCCGGCGCTGGAAATCCTTCAATCGAGTCAAATGTTGATCAGCCAGTGGGTTGACGTATATGACACACCCGACTTAGGATTCCCCAACTGAACCCCGTACGCAGAGATTAAATTCACTGGCCGTTGGGGTGAAGAAACCGGCTTCGGCCGGTTTTTTCGTTTCAGAGGATTGAGTTTGTGCGAACCGCGTTTTTTGTCGATGGCTACAACGTGTTCTATGGATTACTCGCGGGCACGCCATACAAATGGCTCAATCTGAAAAGTTTGCTGGGCCATGTCGCTTACATCGAGAATCCCCAAAGCTCATTAATCTCGGTTGATTACTTCACCTCATCCGTCAAGCCAGAGCTTGCAACTCGCGGCCGAGCCTCCAAAGAAGCTCAAGACACCTATTTGCGTGCATTAAAAGCAACCAACGTTGCCGTTCACTACGGTCGCCATAAGCTTGAGCCCGCGAAAGCACCTCGCTTCATTGACAGAAAAACTGGCGCCTCTCGCCAAGACAAAGTCGACATCTGGAAGCTTGAAGAGAAAGAGACAGATGTCCACATTGCGATCAGCATGTATCGCACAGCCGCAAGACAGACCAAGCTCCATGCTAATAAACAAATCGAACAGCTAGTCCTGGTATCCAGTGACACAGACATGACTCCAGCCCTGAACGCAATTCGAGAAGATTTTCCTGACATGAAAGTCGGGGTCATTCTTCCTCACCGTGCCGAGTTAAACCGCCCATCACCAGGTTCTTTGAAGGAGCACTCTCACTGGATGCGGCGTGTCGTCACCTCTGAAGAGTTGCAGGTACACCAATTTCAAGCACGGGTACCGACCCATAAGGCTCCCGCCATCAAACCGGATTACTGGTAACGACACTAGCCAACGGATACACCGACTCCCATCCCCCACCCAACGCCTTATACAAACCCACCATCGCCAGCGACACCCCGGTCGAGCTCTCGACAAACTGCTCCTGTGTCGCCAACAAGGCGCCTTGCACTGTCAGTACGTTAACGAAATCCACCACCCCTTCCACATATTGCTGCTGCGCGGTGCGCAGGGCGATCCGGTTTTGGCGGACGGCTTCGGCGAGGCTGTCGCGGCGTAGTTGGCTGGCGTTGTAGGCGCTCAGTTGATCGTCGATTTCATGCCAGGCGCGCAGGACGGTTTGCTGGTAAGCGATGGCGGCTTCCTGTTGCTGGGCCTCGCGTAAGTTCAGGACCCCGCGCAGGCGGCCACCATCGAACAGCGGCAGGCTGAATTGCGGGCCGATGCCGAACGAGCGCGAGCCCCAGGAGCCGAAATCGCTCAGTTGCATGGCTTGCGAACCGATGTTGCCCGACAGGGTAATCCGCGGATAGAAGTCCCCCTTGGCCACGCCGATGCTCGCAGTAGCGGCGTGCAGTCGGGCTTCGGCCTGACGAATATCCGGGCGGCGTTCAGCCAATTGCGACGGCAGGCCAATGGCGACCTGGCGCGGTGTCGAAGGCACGGGGGCGTCTGTGGATAACTCGGCCTGGAGCGCTTGAGGCGGTTCGCCCATCAACAAGCTCAGGGCGTTGATCAGTTGTGACTGGCGCTGTTCCAGCGCGGGCAGACGCGACTCGATGGCGGCGACTTGGGCAGCCGCTTCGGCGACATCAAGGTCAGTGGCAACGCCGTCGGCCAGACGCAGTTGCGAAAGCTTCAGGCTGTGCCGGGCGACCTCGAGGTTTTGCTCGGTAACGGCCCGCGTGCTCTGCACGCCGCGCAGTTGAATATAGTCCTGAGCGGTTTCGGCGAGCACCGACAGCAGCACCCCACGGCGATCGTTTTCCGCGACTTCCAGGGTCGCATCGGCGGCTTCGGTTTCGCGGCGCACACGGCCCCAGAAATCCAGTTCCCAGGAAGCGGAGAAGCCGGCGTCCCAGAGGTTGAACGCCGAATCACCGTTGTTGCCTGATGGGTCGTTCAGACCTTCTCCGCTGTTGCGTTTGCGCCCGTAGCTGCCGGTGGCGGCGGTATTCGGATAACGGTCGGCCGTGATGACCTGACGCGCCGCACGGCTTTGCTGCAAGCGGCTGCTGGCGAGTTTCAGATCGAGGTTATCGGTCAAGGCGCGCTGGGTCAGGGCCGTGAGTTTTGGGTCGTTGAAGACGTCCCACCAGCGTTCGTTCATGTCGGTGGATACCGCTTCGCTGGCGGCGGCTTTTGATGGTTTTGACCATTCAGTGATTTTTTGGGGTTGAGGCTTCTGGAAGTCGGGGCCGACGGTGCAGGCGGAAAGGCTCATGACCAGCGAGGCGCACAGGGTGAGTTGAGGCCAGTGGCCAACGAAGATCTTCATCGCTGAACCACCTCGGACGCAGTCGCCTCACTGGCCGTATCAATCCTCGCCTCCACCGACATCCCCACCCGCAACCGCTCGGCCAATGCCTGCCCCGGATCCAGAATGATCTTCACCGGAATTCGCTGCACCACCTTGGTGAAGTTGCCGGTGGCATTGTCCGGTTTGATCGACGCAAACGTCACACCGGTCGCCGGCGCGATGCTCTCGACGCGCCCCGTCAGGACCTCGCCACCGAGGCTGTCGACACGCACTTGCACATCCTGCCCAGGCTTCACGTCGGTCAGTTGGGTTTCCTGGAAATTGGCGACCACGTAAGCCTGTGCCAGCGGCACCACCGCCAGAATCTTGCTGCCCGGCGTTACGTAAGCGCCGACCCGCACAGCCCGCTCGCCCACCATGCCGTCCTGAGGGGCAACGATGCGCGTGTAAGACAACTCGTAGCTGGCCATTTCCAGCGCCGCTTGCGCCCGCTTCAATCCACCGTCGGCCGCGTCGCGCTGAGCCGTCAGGATCTCAACCTGCTTGCGTTCCGCCGCCAGCACCGCCGTGACGTTGGCCAACCGCGCGGAGGCCTGATCGATGCGCGTGCGCGCTTGCTGAGCATTCTGCACAGTGCCGGCACCGACCCCGGCGAGGTGGTTGTAGCGGTTCAGTTCATGCTCGGCGAAGGCCATTTCAGCCTTGGCCGACACCACCGTGGCCTGGGCCTGAGCGATCACCGACGTCTGGCGTTCAAGGGTCGCCTTAGCATTTTGCAGTTGCGCCCTGGCCACCAGCGTTTCGGCATCGGCGGCTTGGGCGGCGGCACGCAGGTCGCGGTCATCGATCAACGCCAGCAACTGCCCGGCCTTGACCTGCTGGTTGTCTTCCACCAGCACTTCCTTGATGAAACCCGCCACGCGAGGCACCACCAAGGTGAAGTCCGCCGAGACAAAGGCATCATTGGTGTTCTGCTGGGTGCGCTTACCGAAAACGCCTGGCGCCAGCAGGTAAATCAGCACGCCGACCGCCACCACTGCGGCGACGCCGACAGCCACTTTTTGCTTTGTTTGAGTCGTCATAAAAACCTTCTGTTTCAGTGAAGCATTCATGTCGGTACGCGCGGTGGATAAATCCGCGTCGGCAGCCAGAAAATCAGCAAGATCAACGTCAGCGCGACGCCGGCCATGCACAGATAAAGATCCGATGCCGTCAGCACCACAGCCTGCTCATGCAGCCGATGGGCAAGGCCGGCGCTGTCGCTGTCGGTCAGAGGGGAGTTGCCGAGGTTGTCCACCAGCATGGTCGAATGGAAATGCAGCCGCGACGTGGTCAACGCCTCGATCACCCCGGTGGCGACCACCGCTGACAGGCCTTTCACGGTGTTGAACCAGGCCGAGGCATACGGGCCTTCCATCGGCGTGATGCTGCCGGTCGAGAGCATCAGCAACGGCAGCACCGCCATGGGTTGACCGAAGATTTGCAGCCATTGCAACGCGTAGAAATCGTCGCGTATCCACACCGAGGTGAGCTGCGAACCGCCGATGCATGACAGCGCCAACATGCTCAAGCCGAGCCCCAGCACCCAGCGGCAATCGACCCAACGCAGGTTGCACAGCGCCGCCACCAACGGCAGCGCGATCAACTGCGGCAGGGCCGCCAGCAGCATGATCGGCGCGGTCTGAACCGGGCGATAACCCTGAACCTGCGCCAGATAGCTGGACGGGATGATGATCACTGCCAGCAGCACGACCAACACGCCGGCCAGGGTCAACAAGGCGAACGACAGGTTGCGGATGCCGAGCATCTGCATCTTGAAAAACGGGATCGGCTGCGACCATTCATTGATCAAAAACAGTACCAACAGCAGCAACCCACCGCCGAGCAATCCGCAGATCAGGCTCGACTCGAACCAGTCGAGCCGATTGCCTTGCAGGATGCCGATCACCAACATGCAGATCGCCGGAAAACCCAGCAGCAAGCCGCGCCAATTGAACTGCTTGAAGCGCTCCAGACGCAGCGGATCCTGCGGCAGACCGTAAGCCACGGCAGCCATGGCAATCAGGCACGGTGCGATGATTTGCCAGAAGGTCCATTGCCAGCCGACGTACTCGGTCCACAAACCGGCCAGAGGGGTCCCGAGCCCTGGGCCGAAGGTGGCCGTCAGCGCATACCCCGCCAGACCGTATAGCTTCACATTGGCCGGTAAAAAGCGCAGCGCGACGGTCATCAGCATCGGCGGAAGTGCGCCGCCGGCCAGGCCTTGCAAGGTGCGCATAACCAGCAGGCTTTCGTAGGTCGGAGCGAACGGGCACAACACGCCCAGCAGGGTGAAGGCGCTGATGGCGCAGAGGGTGAAACGCCGCAGCGAGAACGTCACCGCGCACCAGGGCGCGAAGGCCATGGCGGCTACCGAGGTCGCCGTGTAACTGGCAACCAGCCAGGTGCCCTCGTCGTAGCCGATCGCCAATGCGCCGCGAATGTCAGCCAGCGCGACCTTGGTCACCATCTCGTTGAGACCCGACACCAACACCGCCAGCAACACGCCCACCAGACCGATGATGATCCGCGGGCCGAAGACCGGAGGCGTAACGGCGGCCGGACTGGCCGAGGCGAGAGGTGCCGTGACCGTGAGGGAAGTCATTTGGTGCAAGCTCCGGGGGTTGAATACCGAAGCATTTTAAGAAGTGTGGAACCTGACGAAAATTGACTTATGGGCAGGTTATAAGTGCGCTCTATGCAGCAATACAAAACCCCTGTGGGAGCGAGCCTGCTCGCGATAGCGGTGGTTCAGTCAACATCTATATTGAATGTGATGACCCTATCGCGAGC
>NZ_JASCOM010000020.1:0-59341 GCF_029959925.1 Pseudomonas sp. PS02303 | reverse complement strand
CGCGAAGGCGGCGTGTCAGACAACAATCAGGTTGGGCTGACACGCCGCCTTCGCGAGCAGGCTCGCTCCCACATTTGGTTTTGGCCTGTCGCGACTTTCCTAGTTGGCTTCTTTTACCGCGCTGAGAAACGCGCAAGTACGTTCCTGTTGCGGGTGCTCGAAGATCTGCTGCGGCGTGCCTTGTTCATGGATCTGGCCCTTGTAGAAGAAGCACACGCGATCAGCGAACTCCCGGGCAAACCCCATCTGGTGTGTGACCATCAGCATGGTCAGGTTGTGCTCGGCACCGAGTTTGCGGATCACGTTGAGCACTTCGCCGCACAATTCCGGGTCGAGCGCCGAGGTGACTTCGTCAAACAGCATGACCTTGGGCCGCATCGCCAATGCCCGGGCAATCGCGACCCGTTGTTGCTGCCCGCCCGACAGTTGCGAAGGGTAGTGCCCCAGTTTGCTGCCCAGCCCGACCAGTTCCAGCAAATCTGCCGCCCGTTCCCGCGCTTCGGCCGGTTTCATGCCGAGCACCTGCACCGGCGCTTCGATGACGTTTTGCAGCGCCGTCATGTGCGGGAACAGGTTGAAGCTCTGGAACACCATGCCGATCTTGCCGCGAACGCGACGGATATGCCGATCATTGGCCGGTACCAGCACGCCATTGCGGTTAGGCATGTGGGTCAGCAGGTCATCCTCGATGCGGATCAGTCCGTCATCGATGCCCTCAAGCGTCATCAACACCCGCAGCAGCGTGGATTTGCCCGAGCCACTGGGGCCGATGATCGCGACTTTCTCCCCTGGCGTAACGTCCAGGTTCAGGTGGTCGAGTACGGTGAAATTGCCGTAACTCTTGGTGACGTCCTGGAAGCTGACAATCGGCTTGACCGGATTGGGTTCATGCATGGCCGTGGCCTCCTGCGGATGCAGCGGTGACGGATGGCTGCGCCGGGAAAGGTCGGTAGGTGTCGAGAGTGGAGAAGTCATTAGCGTAGCTCCAGGCGCACTTCAAGGCGCCGTACCAGATAAGCCAAGGCGATGCTCAGGGCGAGGAAAAACAGACCGACCATGGTGATCGGCTCCAGGTAGCGGAAGTTCTCGGAACCGATGTTTTTGGCCTGTTGCATGATTTCCACCACGGTAATCGCCGACAGCACCGGTGTGTCCTTGAGCATCGCCACCAGGTAGTTGCCCAATGGCGGCAGGATCGGCCGCAGGGCCTGGGGCAAGATGATGTTGCGGTAGGCGCTATAGGGCGCGATGTTCAGCGCCGTGACCGCTTCCCATTGCGCTCGCGGCACGGCGTCGAGGCCGCCGCGATACACCTCGGCGATGTAGCAGGCGTAATGCAGGCCGATGCCGAGAATCCCGACTTGCATGGCCGTCATGCTGACGCCGTAATTGGGCAGCACGTAGTAGAGGAAATACACCTGGATCAGCAGCGGCGTGCTGCGGATGAACTCGATCACCCCGGTTGCCGGCCACGACAACCAGACTCTGCGGCTGCGTCGGCCAATCGCCAGGAACAGCCCCAGGACAATGGCGATCAGGAAACCGATCAGGGTAATCCCCACGGTGTTGAGCGAAGCGCGCAGCAAATCGGGGAGGATTTGCCAGGCGTAGGTCCAGTCGAACAGTGTCATGACAGACCTCCACGCATCCGCCCGCGAGCCAGACGCCGCTCTATCTGGCGCATGCCGATATTGATGGCTTGCGCCAGGACGAAGTAGATCACCAGCGCCAGGCTGAAGATTTCCAGGGTCTGGAAGGTTGCCTGATCGAGTTGCCGGGCACGAAAGCTCAGGTCCGACAACGTGATCAGCGACACCAGCGAGGTGTTTTTCAGCAATTCGATCAGCAGGTTGGTGCCGGGTGGGATGGCCGCGAGTAAGGCCTGCGGCAGGATGATCCGCCGAAAGCGTTTGTAGCCGCTGAAGTTCAGCGCCGTTGACGCTTCGTACTGACCTTTGGCGACCGAGCTGATCGCGCCGCGCATCACCTCGGCGCCGTAAGCGCCGATGTGCAGGCCGAGGCCGACAATGGCCACGCTGTAGGGGCTCAGCTCAATATTGAACGGCGGCAACGGCAGCACAAAAAACAGCCAGAACAATTGCACCAGCAACGACGTGCCGCGGAACACTTCAATGTAAGCAATCGAAAACCAGCGCAGTGCCCGCCATGGCGACATGCGCCCGAGTGCCGCCAGAATGGCGGCGACAATCGCCAGCAGCGAGCCGAAGAATGTCACCTGGAGGGTTACCCAGGCGCCTTGTATCAACAGCGGAAGTAATTCACCCATGATTCAACCTGGCCATCCGGAGTAAGCAGGGGAAATAGGCATCGCGCCGTGGCGCCATGCCTGTTTCGACTATTGAGCGCAGAGCTCGGCAGCCGTTTTGCTTGTCACGTTGGATTTGTCGAAGCCGAAAGGGGCGACCGCCTTGAGGTGCTCTTCGGAGCCCAGCCACTTTTTCATCTCGGCGTTGACCGCATCACGCAGGTCCTTGTCTTCCGGGCGGAAGGCGAGGGCGCCGTAGCCGATGTGCGACGGATCGTCCTTGAACTCAGTGACGGCTTCGACTTTCTCGCCGCCCTTGGCGGCCAGGCCTTTCATGGTCAGTTGCGTGCCCACTGCCGCGTCGGCACGGCCGGCGCGCACGGCTTGCAGCTGCGCGGTGGTGTCCGGCACCTGAAGGATTTGCGCATCCTTCACGCCGGAGTCACGCGCATAGGCCAGGTTCACCGTGCCGGCCATGATCGCCAGCTTCACATCAGGGTTCTTGGCGATGTCTTCATAGCTGTGCAGGTTCTTCGGGTTGCCTTTGGCCGTGAGCAGGGCATCCGGCAGCTGGTACTGCGGATCAGTAAACAGCACCTGCTTGCAACGAGCCGGGGTGATGTACATGCCGGCGGCAATCACGTCGAATCGCCCCGCGCGCAGTCCCGGGATCAAGGAGCCCCATTCGGTCAACACACCGTCGACTTTCTTGATGCCCATCTTCTCGAAGATCGCTTTGGCGATTTCCGGCGATTCGCCGGTAACCTTGCCGTCGGTTTCGGTATAGGCGAAAGGGGTTTCGTTGGCGTAACCGATGCGAATGCTGCTGTTCTGTTTGACGGTTTCCAGCGTATTGGCGGCGTGGGCGCTGGCAGCCAGGCCGAACAAGGCACACGCCACGAACAGACGACGCAAAACATGGGGGGTGCGGGTGGGGAAATTGCTCATCGATAAAATCTCCTGTTTCTTGTGGACCCGTCTGTGACGGCTCTGTGGTAGGAGGCAGTGTGACAAGAGCAAAACGTATAAGGACTGATCCATGACGCGGGACGCAGTTCCGATACAGGTCGATTGGTTTTGTTGTAGGGGCTTGAAACGTGCCCGGGCATCGACCTTGAACCGAGCATACAAAAGCCTCGGGCATCGTGGCATTGCACTAGGACAATTGCTTTGCATGTATTCTCGCGGGATGCTGTGCGCACTGGCACCTACGCGGGTTTTAGCGCCGATGGATAAGTGGAAAGCAGCATTGGACGTCGCCCGCAGCGGTGAGTCCAAATACAAGATCCTGGTGCAGGCCATCGCCGACGACATCGAGCAAGGCGTGTTGGCCAACGATCAGCGCCTGCCGCCGCAACGGCACGTCGCCGATGCGATGGGCATCAGCGTGCAGACGGTCACCAACGCCTATAAGGAGCTGGAGCGCCAGGGTCTGGTGCGTTGCGAAGTCGGGCGCGGCAGCTTTGTGTCGCGACGCATGAGCGATCGGGTCGCCACCTATATTCTCGACAGCCCCGAGCGGGCCCTGGTGGATTTTTCCATCACCCGGATCATGCACACCCGTGAGCATGACCAATTCTGGCGCGAGACCTGCCGCGAACTCAGCACCGAAGAGGATCAGCCGTGGATTCATGCTTTTCGTCCGATTGCCGGGTTCGAATCGCACCGGGAAGCGGCCATGCACTGGATCGGGCGACAAGGGTTACGGGTCGAGCGTGACGACATCCTGATCACCAACGGCGCGGCCCACGGCATCTTTCTCGCGCTGGCTTCCTTGGCCGGCCCGGACGATGTGGTGCTGTGCGAGGGCGTCACCGACCACGGTGTGATCGGCAATTCCCAGGTGCTGGGGTTTACCCTCAAAGGCCTGGAGATGGACCGTTACGGCATTGACCCCGAGCATTTTGAAGACATGTGCAGTAACGAGCGCATCACCGCGCTGGTCTGTACACCGAACCTGAACAACCCCACCACCAGCCTGATGCCGGATAGTCGCCGGCGTGAAATCGCCGAGATCGCCCGGCGCTTCGGGGTGCACATCATTGAAGACGATGTGTACGGCCCGTTGCTCGATGAGCGACGCGCGCCGCCGATCAGTCATTACCTGCCGGAGCTGTCGTTCTATTGCACCAGCATGACCAAGTCGGTGCTCACCGGTTTGCGCATCGGTTATCTGGTCGTGCCCAAGCGGCTGGCGCTGCGCACCGAGAGTATCTTGCGGGTCAACAGCTGGATGGCCACGCCCATGGTGTCCGAGATCGCGGCGCGCTGGATTCGTGATGGTCGCGCCGACACCCTGGTGGGCCTGCAGCGCAAACTCCTGGCGGGCCGCCAGGCGCTGGTCACTGAGTATCTGGACGAATACCTGATCGCCCAGCACCCCTATGCCTTGAACGCCTGGATCGGAATTCCGCCCCATTGGGAAATCGACAGCCTGGTCCGGGCATTGCGCCACAAACACATTGCCGTCACTTCACCTGACCCGTTCACCGTGCGCGGCACGCCTCGGCCGCGAGCGGTGCGGGTCTGTGTGGGCGCCGAATGCAGTGATGAAGAAATGCGTGTTGCGTTGATCGGCATGCGCGAGATCTTCGGCCAATACCCGCAGATCCATGACTTTTGAGCGAGAAAAAGTTCGCGAAAAGTTTGTCGGGTAAATTGCCCTAGTACATTCATCGCGACAATCCAGCCCTCTTAGACTGCGCCCAACACCTCGGTTGGGATGCGGTCATGTCAGCACTGCAATTGAACGATATTTACCTCGCTCGCCAGCGGATCGAATCGTTGGTTCGGCGAACGCCCATGGAGTATTCACCCAGCCTCTCGCAGCGCTTGGGTGTGGCGGTGTTTCTCAAGCTCGAATCCCTGCAACTGACCGGCAGCTTCAAGTTGCGTGGCGCCAGCAATGCCGTGGCGCAGCTTGATGTGGAGCAAAAGGCCCGTGGCGTGGTGGCCGCCTCGACCGGCAATCACGGTCGGGCGCTGGCGTATGCCGCGTCCCGGCAAGGTGTGAGGGCGACCATTTGCCTGTCGCGCCTGGTGCCGGCGAACAAGGTGCAGGCCATTCGGGATCTGGGGGCCGAGGTGTGCATCGTCGGTCACTCTCAGGACGATGCCCAGCGCGAAGCCGAACGGATTGCCAGCGAGCAGGGCGCAACATTGCTGCCGCCCTTCGACCACCCGGCGATCATCGCGGGGCAAGGCACCCTCGGGCTGGAAATCCTCGAGCAGCAGCCAGAGGTGGCGCAAGTGCTGGTGCCGTTATCCGGCGGCGGTCTGTTTGCCGGCGTGGCACTGGCGATCAAAAGCGCCAATCCACACATCGTCACTCACGGCATCAGCATGCAGCGCGGCGCGGCGATGCACGCCAGCCTTGAAGCCGGGCATCCGGTCGAAGTCGAGGAGTTGCCGACCCTGGCCGATTCGCTCGGCGGCGGCATCGGTCTGGACAATCGTTACACCTTCAACATGACCCGCAACCTGTGCGACCACCTGCATTTGCTCAGCGAAGCCTCTATCGCCAATGCCATCCGCCATGCCTACCGCGAAGAGCGTCTGGTGCTCGAAGGCGCGGCGGCGGTCGGCATTGCCGCGTTGCTCGACGGCTTGATTGAGCCGCGCGGGCCGATCGTGGTGGTGGTCAGCGGCCGCAACGTCGATGTCGATCAGCATTTACGCGTGCTCGCCGGAGCCGATGCGTGAACCCCACAACAATAACCATCCGATTGGAGCGCTGCGTTGATGAGTGACATTACTTTATTGAGCGAAGCGGATTTGCGCGCCTGTGTGGCGCTGGATTTGCCGAGTATCGAAGCCATCGAGCAAGCCTTTGTGCTGCTGGCCACGGCCGCCGTGGCAATGCCGCCGATCCTGCGTCTGGACATCCCGGAGCACAACGGCGAAGTGGACGTAAAGACCGCGTATCTGCCGGGTCTGGAGCGTTTTGCGATCAAGGTCAGCCCGGGCTTTTTCGATAACCCGGCACTCGGCCTGCCGAGCCTCAACGGCATGATGATGCTGTTGTCGGCGCGCACCGGTTTGCTGGAGGCCTTGTTGCTGGATAACGGTTACCTGACGGCCGTGCGCACTGCGGCGGCGGGTGCGGTGGCGGCGCGGGCCCTGTCGCGGCCCGACAGTCGCAACGTTGCGCTGATCGGGGCCGGCGAGCAGGCCGCGCTGCAGTTGCAGGCCTTGCGCCTGGTGCGTCCGATTGAATCGGTGCGCGTCTGGGCGCGTGACAGCGCCAAGGCAAACAGCTTCAGTGCAGAACTGGCGCGCAGCAGCGGTCTGGCGGTGACGCCTTGCGCGAGTATCGAAGAGGCCATGGCCGACGCGGACATTGCGATCACTTGCACGCCCAGTCGTGAACCCTTGATTGAAGCGCGCCATTTGCATCCCGGCCTGCACATCACTGCCATGGGCTCCGACGCCGAACACAAAAACGAAATTTCGCCCCAGGCGTTGGCGCAGGCCGACCTCTACGTGGCTGATCGCTTGAGCCAGACCCGCCTCCTCGGTGAATTGCATCACGCCTTGGCGGCCGGCGTCATGGCCGATGAATCGCGCCTGGTCGAGTTGGGTCAGGTGCTGGCCGGGCAACGTCCCGGCCGCACCGATGCGGCACAGATCACCGTGTGTGACCTCACCGGTACCGGCGCTCAAGACACCGCCATCGCCAATCTGGCCTTCGAGCGTGCGCGCTCGGCCGGCAAGGGTTTTCAGTTCGGCAGCTAAGCCGTTTTTTCATCCGTGCGTCATTTATCAGAGGGCATGTGCATGTCTCAGATAGTCGTCAATCTCCCGTTCGAACGGGAGGAATACGCCCAGCGTCTGGCCAGGGTTCGAACGGCCATGCAGGCTCAGGGCATCGAGTTGCTGCTGGTCACTGATCCATCGAACATGGCCTGGCTGACCGGCTATGACGGTTGGTCGTTTTACGTCCATCAATGCGTGTTGCTGGCGCTCGACGGCGAGCCGGTCTGGTTCGGGCGCGGGCAAGATGCCAACGGCGCCAAACGCACCGTGTTCATGCAGCATGAAAACATCATCGGGTACCCGGACATTTATGTGCAGTCCCGGGAACGCCATCCAATGGATTACCTGTCGCGCGAAGTCATCAGCGCTCGCGGCTGGGACGCGCTGACCATTGGCGTGGAAATGGACAACTATTACTTCAGCGCCGCCGCCTATCTGTCGCTGAAGAAACACCTGCCAAAGGCCACGCTGATCGACGCGGTCGGGCTGGTGAACTGGCAGCGGGCGATCAAGTCGCCCCAGGAAATCGCCTACATGCGCATCGCCGCGCGCATCGTTGAAAACATGCACGCGCGGATCCTTGAACGCATTGAGCCGGGCATGCGCAAAAACGAACTGGTGGCCGAGATCTACAGCAGCGGCATTCTCGGCGCCGACGGTCATGGCGGTGATTACCCGGCCATCGTGCCGCTGTTGCCGACCGGCGCCGATGCCAGCGCGCCGCACCTGACCTGGGACGACACGCCATTCGAGAAGGGCGCCGGCACGTTCTTCGAAATTGCCGGTTGCTACAAGCGATATCACTGCCCGTTGTCGCGCACCATTTATCTGGGCAAACCGCCGCAGCATTTCCTCGACGGCGAAAAAGCCGTGGTCGAAGGCATCGCCGCCGGGCTCGAAGCGGCCAAGCCAGGAAACACCACGGGTGACATTGCCGTCGCGTTTTTCAAAGTGCTGGAGAAGTTCGGCATCCACAAGGACAGCCGTTGCGGTTATCCGATCGGGATCAGTTATCCGCCGGATTGGGGCGAGCGCACCATGAGTTTGCGTCCCGGCGACACCAGCGTGTTGCAACCCGGCATGACCTTCCACTTCATGCCGGGCCTGTGGATGGACGATTGGGGGCTGGAAATCACCGAGAGCATTTTGATCACCGAGACCGGTGTCGAAACGTTGTGCAACGTGCCACGCCAACTGTTCGTGAAGGATTGAGCCATGAGCGAATTGCCTGATAACCCGATCAGCGCCACGGTGGATTTCGCCCGCGAAGGCGTGCAGCACGGGTTTCTCAAACTGCCGTATTCGCGGGACGATTCGGCCTGGGGCGCGGTGATGATTCCGCTGACGGTGATTCAGCGTGGTCAGGGACCGACGGCGCTGCTGACCGGCGGTAACCACGGCGACGAATACGAAGGCCCGGTTGCGCTGAGCAAACTGGCGCAGGGCCTGACGGCTGGTGAAGTGAGCGGGCGGGTGATCATCGTCCCGTTCATGAATACCCCGGCGTTCCACGCCGGACGGCGCACGTCGCCCATCGACAAGGGCAACCTGAATCGCAGTTTTCCCGGCAAGCCGGACGGCACGGTGACCGAGAAAATCGCCGATTACTTCAACCGGACCTTGTTGCCTTTGGCCGATATCGTGCTGGACATTCATTCCGGCGGCCGCACCCTGGATTTCCTGCCGTTCGCCGCGAGTCATGTGCTGCCCGATAAACACCAGCAAGCCCGATGCGAAGCCGGCATGCGCGCGTTCAATGCCCCCTACAGCATGCGCATGCTGGAGCTGGATGCGGGGGCGATGTACGACACAGCCGCCGAGCGACAGGGCAAAGTTTTCGTCACCACCGAACTGGGTGGCGGTGGTTCGTCCAGCGCACGCAGTGTGGCGATCGCCGAGCGCGGGGTGCGCAATCTGCTGGTGCATGCCGGGATTCTCGAAGGCGAGGTCCAGACCGCTGCGTCGATCATGCTCGACATGCCGGATGCTGATTGCTTCATTGCCAGCGAACATGACGGCTTGCTGGAAATGTGTCGCGATCTGGGTGACAACGTGAGCAAGGGCGAGGTGATTGCCCGGGTTTATGACGCCACCCGCAGCGGTGTTGCCCCGGTGGAGTATCGTGCGGCCCGCAGCGGTTTGCTGGCGGCGCGGCATTTCCCCGGGTTGGTGCAGTGCGGTGACACCGTGGCAGTCATCGCCGAAGTTTTGGCGTAACACAATCCTTGTGGGAGCGGGCAAGCCAGCTCCCACAAGGTCCCAATGGCACAGGAGTTCCTCGGCCCATGCACAAGCTTGATCGCTACGACCTGAAAATCCTGCGAATCCTTGCCGAAGACGGGCGGATCACCAAGTCGAGCCTGGCCGACGCGATCAATCTATCGGTGACCCCGGCCTGGGAGCGCGTGCGCAAACTGGAAGCGCTTGGGTTGATCAAGGGCTACCGGGCGCAGATTGACTGGAATGCGGTATTCAAAAGTCAGCAGGTCCTGGTCGAAATCACCCTGGCCCGACACACCGCACAGGATATGCGCCGGTTCGAGCAACGCATGTGCGAGGCGGCTGAAGTGGCGTTCTGTTACGCCACCGGTGGCGGGGTGGATTACATGGCGATGATCCAGGCGCCGGACATCGATCACTACCAGCGGTTTATCGACCAGCTGCTGCTCGACGATCTGGGCATCGAGCGTTACTTCACCTACATCGTGACCAAGACCATCAAGACCGCCGGCGCCTTGCCGGCGGAGCTGGCACAAGAGCCCTGAACACGACAGATCCGTGTGGGAGAGGGCTTGCTCACGTTGACTGACACGCCGCTTTCGCGAGCTGGCTCGCTCCCACATGACTGCTTGTCTGACTGAAAGAACAGTGTTCGTTAAGGCTCACCGCAAAATCTTCGGTTTTGCGCTGTTCAATCAGAAAAAACCGCCTGCCAAGCCCCGCCAAACACCCAATAACCCGAGCCGAGCTGCCCTAGCATGGTTCCACGCACACGGTTTGGAGTAACCGCCATGACATACAAACATCCGCTGCTGTTCAAGGCACTGTGTTACGTCGATGGGCATTGGGTCCACAGCGACAGTGGTCACAGTGTCGCCGTGCATAACCCTGCCGACCTGAAATTGATCGGCCACGTGCCGATGCTCGATCAGCCGCAGATTGTCGCGGCTGTCGATGCCGCGCACCGGGCCTTTGCCGGCTGGCGCGAACAAAGCCTCGATGCGCGTGGGACGATTTTGCGGCGCTGGGCGGCGTTGATCCTTGAGCATCAGGAAGACCTGGCACGCATCCTCAGTCAGGAACAAGGCAAGCCGCTAGCCGAGTCTCGTGGGGAAATCGCTTACGCTGCGAGTTTCATTCCCTGGTTCGCCGAGGAAGCACGGCGTCTTTATGGGCAAAACATTCCCAGCCACATTCCTGGTGCACATCTGGGCACTCTCAAGGAGCCGGTCGGCGTCTGTGCACTGCTGACACCGTGGAATTTTCCGTCGGCCATGATCACCCGCAAAGCGGCCGCCGCCTTGGCCGCTGGCTGCACCGTGGTGATCAAACCGGCCCATGAAACGCCTTTTTCAGCTTTGGCGCTGGCGCAACTGGCGGAGGAGGCGGGCTTCCCGGCGGGCGTGTTCAACGTGGTGCTGGGCGAGCCGCAGATGACCATGCAAACCCTGGTGCAGGACAGCCGCGTGCGTTCGGTCAGCTTCACCGGCTCGACCCGCGTCGGCAAGTTGGTGTTGCAAGCGGCGGCGCAGGACGTGAAGAAAGTCTCGCTGGAACTGGGCGGCAATGCGCCGTTCATCGTCTGCGCCGATGCCGATCTGGCGCTGGCGGTGAAAGTCGCCGTAGAAGCCAAATTCCAGACCTCGGGTCAGGATTGCTGCGCGGCCAACCGGATCATGGTGCAGCGCTCGATTTACCCGGAATTCCTCCAGCGCTTTGCCGCTGCGGTTCGCGAGCTGCGGGTCGGTCCGGCCCTGGTGGGCGATCAAGAACAACCTGTCGACATCGGCCCGTTGATGCACCGGGCCGCTTTCGAGGTGACGGCCGAGCGTGTGGCTGACGCCCTTCAACTCGGTGCGCAACGCTTGGTCGGCGGCGAGGCTCACGCCTTGGGGGGATTGTTCTACCAGCCGACGGTGCTCGCGGATGTCACCCCGCAGATGCGCATCTACCGCGAAGAGAATTTCGCGCCGATTGCGGGGGTGATGCCGTTTGACACCCTTGAGCACGCCATCGAAATGGCCAACGACACCGAATACGGTTTGGCCGCCTACATTTGTTCCAATCGCCTGGACCTGATCTACCCGCTGATTCGCCGACTCGACCACGCCATGGTCGCGGTCAACGGCGTCAAGTTCACCGGCCATCCGATTCCGTTCGGTGGCATGAAAGCCTCGGGTCTGGGCCGCGAAGGCGGCACCGAGGGCTTCGAAGCCTTTGTCGAAACCAAATACTTTTGCCTGCACCATCAAGGCCAGTTCTAAGGAGACATGTCATGAACCAAGAACTCGATACCCTGTTCGAACAAGACCGCGCGCACTTCATGCATCCCTCGACCCACGCCCACGACCACGCCAGCGGCGCGCTCAAGGGACGCATCATCAAGAGTGCGTCGGGCATTCGCATCCGCGACCACGAGGGCCGCGACTTCATCGACGCCTTCGCCGGCCTGTACTGCGTGAACATCGGCTACGGCCGTACCGAAGTCGCCGATGCGATCTACAAGCAGGCCAAGGAGCTGGCGTATTACCACACCTATGTGGGGCATTCGACCGAGGCGATCATCGAATTGTCCAGCCGCATCATGGACTGGGCGCCGCAGGGCATGAAAAAGGTCTATTACGGTCTGTCCGGGTCTGACGCCAACGAAACCCAGATCAAACTGGTGCGTTACTACAACAACGTATTGGGTCGCCCGCAGAAAAAGAAAATCATCTCCCGCGATCGCGGTTATCACGGCTCGGGCATCATGACCGGCAGCCTCACCGGCCTGCCGACTTTTCATCAGCACTTCGACCTGCCGGCCGAAGGCGTCAAACACACCGTTTGCCCGCACTGGTACCGCAAGGCGCCGGCCGGCATGGATGAAGCGGCGTTCGTGCGCTATTGCGCCGACGAACTGGAGAAAATGATCCTCGCCGAAGGGCCGGACACCGTGGCCGCGTTCATCGGCGAGCCGTTGATGGGCACCGGCGGCATCATCGTTCCTCCGGCGGGTTATTGGGCGGCGATTCAAGCGGTGCTCAACAAATACGACGTGTTGCTGATCGCCGATGAAGTGGTGTGCGCATTCGGTCGGCTGGGTTCGAAGATGGGCAGCCAGCGTTACGGCATGCAGCCAGACTTGATCACCACCGCCAAGGGCCTGACCAGCGCCTATGCACCGTTGTCGGCAGTGATCGTCGGCGAAAAAGTATGGGACGTAATCGAAAAAGCCTCTGAATCACAAGGTGCGATGGGCCATGGCTGGACATACTCCGGTCACCCGATCTGCGCCGCCGCGGCCTTGGCCAACCTCGATATTCTGGAGCGGGAAAACCTCACCACCAACGCCGAGAAAGTAGGCAGCTACCTGAACCGCCGGTTGCGCGAAACCCTGGAAGGCCATCCGCTGGTGGGTGAAGTGCGCGGTGACGGCATGCTTGCCGCCGTCGAGTTCATGGCCGATCGCGAGCAGCGCACGCCGTTCGACGCCGCCTTGAAGGTCGGCCCGAAAGTTTCGGCGGCCTGTCTCGAGCGCGGCATGATTGCCCGGGCGATGCCTCACGGCGACATTCTCGGCTTTGCGCCGCCGTTGATTTTGACCGAGGAAGAAGCCGACCTGATCGTCGACATCACCAAGAGCGCGGTGGATCAGGTGGCCAGCGAAGTGCTTGGCTGATCCCCAGCCTGGTTGAACAGGGCCCGTCCGATTCTCAGATCGGGCGGGCTTTTTTGCGTCGCCTGTTCAGGCCCGCAAAGAGGCCCTGACAGGCACCAAAAATCCTCGATCAGAAACAAAAAAACCTCGGACAATCACTCGTCCGAGGTTTTTTGTGTCGCGCGAGACCTGATTACTTCTTCAGGCCGTAATGCTCATCGAGCATGCCCGGCGCGTTCGGAGCTTTGGGGGCGTAGTCGCGAGGCGGTTCCTGATTGCGCGGTGGCGTCAGGCGTTCCCGTGGAGCCTGTGCCGAATCGGCGTGCAGGGCGGCCAGCAAGCGTTGACGAGTCTGCTCGTCCAGGGCCAGGCGGTTGGCACCCTCGGCGAGGTGATCCTGCACTTCCTGATAGCTCGCCGTCAGCTTCTTGACCAGGTTTGCAGTGCTGTTGAAGTGGGTGACCACCTCGTTCTGATAACTGTCGAAACGTTCCTGAATGTCATCCAGCTGACGTTGGGTGCTGCTAGGCGCGGCATTCGGCACCAAACGAGCGATCAGGAAACCAATGGCGACACCCACAACCAGGGCAAGAGTCGGCAACAACCAAACTAAGAGCGAGTGTTCCACGAGTCCTTCCTCTATAAACGGCTTTGCTTTACGTTAACGGCTCGAACCTGCGCTGTATACCGCGATTCACTCGCAATAGATTGGCACAGACAATTTGCTAGACGAGTCGACCCGATTCGAGGTCACGGAGTTCCTTCCTTGCTTATGCGCGAAACCCCTGTAGTGATTGATGGCCCGGTCGGCCAACTGGAAGCCCTTTATCTTGATAATGAGCAGCCGCGCGGCATCGCGCTGATCTGCCACCCGAACCCGGTGCAGGGCGGCACCATGCTCAATAAAGTCGTCTCGACCCTGCAGCGCACCGCGCGCGACGCCGGTTTGATTACTTTGCGCTTCAACTACCGTGGCGTCGGTGCCAGCGAAGGCACCCACGACATGGGCACCGGCGAAGTCGACGACGCCCAAGCCGTTGCCGAATGGCTACGGGCCAAACACCCCGAGTTGCCGCTGACCCTGTTCGGTTTCTCCTTTGGTGGTTTTGTTGCAGCAAGTCTCGGCGGACGCCTGGAAGCCAAGGGCGAACAGCTCAAGCATCTGTTTATGGTCGCGCCGGCTGTCATGCGCCTGGGCGATCAGGATCAACTGCCGCAGCAGGGTGAACTGACCCTGATCCAGCCGGAAACCGACGAAGTGATCGATCCGCCACTTGTTTACGAATGGTCCGACAAGCTCGAACGCCCCCATGAGCTGCTGAAAGTGGCAGAATGCGGACACTTTTTTCATGGCAAGCTGACCGATCTCAAGGATCTGATCCTGCCGCGCCTTTCGAATTGATTGCAGTCTGACAAGCGATTACCCATGACGACTCGTACCCGTATCCTCACCGGCATCACCACTACCGGCACGCCGCACCTGGGCAACTACGCCGGCGCCATCCGCCCGGCGATCCTGGCCAGCCGTGACAGCAATGCCGATTCGTTCTACTTCCTGGCCGACTACCACGCCCTGATCAAATGCGACGACCCGCTGCGCATCCAGCGCTCGCGTCTGGAAATTGCCGCGACCTGGCTGGCCGGTGGCCTGGATGTGGATCGTGTGACGTTCTATCGCCAGTCCGACATCCCGGAAATCCCCGAGCTGACCTGGCTGCTGACCTGCGTTGCCGCCAAGGGCCTGCTCAACCGCGCCCATGCCTATAAGGCCTCGGTGGACAAGAATGTCGAGACCGGCGAAGACCCGGATGCGGGCATCACCATGGGCTTGTACAGCTATCCGGTGCTGATGGCCGCGGACATCCTGATGTTCAACGCCCACAAGGTGCCGGTCGGTCGCGACCAGATCCAGCACGTGGAAATGGCCCGCGACATCGGCCAGCGCTTCAACCACCTGTTCGGCCAGGGCAAAGAATTCTTCACCATGCCGGAGGCGCTGATCGAAGAAAGCGTCGCCACGCTGCCAGGCCTCGACGGTCGCAAGATGTCGAAGAGCTACGACAACACCATTCCGTTGTTCAGCAGCGCCAAGGAAATGAAGGACGCGATCTCGCGGATCGTCACCGACTCCCGCGCGCCGGGCGAAGCCAAGGATCCGGACAACTCGCACCTGTTCACCCTGTTCCAGGCGTTTGCCACGCCGGCACAGTCCGATGAATTCCGCAGCGAACTGTTGCAGGGCCTGGGTTGGGGCGAGGCGAAGAATCGCCTGTTCCAACTGCTCGATAGCGAGCTGGGCGAGTCCCGCGAGCGTTATCACCAACTGATCGAACGCCCGGCGGACCTGGAAGACATGCTGCAACTCGGCGCGAAAAAAGCGCGTTCGGTGGCTACACCGTTCCTCCACGAACTGCGCGAAGCGGTCGGCCTGCGCTCTTTCGTCGCCCAGACTCAGGTCGCTGCCACCACCAAGAAGAAAGCCGCGAAAGCCGCGCGTTTTGTCAGCTTCCGCGAAGAAGACAGCAGTTTCCGTTTCCGTCTGCTGGCGGCCGATGGCGAGCAACTGCTGTTGTCGCGCAACTTCGCCGACGGCAAAACCGCTGGTCAAGTGACCAAGCAGCTGCAATCGGGCCAGCCGTTGGATGTGCGCAGTGAAGAGCAGAGCTTCAGCGTCTGGCTGGAAGGCGAGTGCGTGGCCGACAGCCCGACCTTTGCTGACAACGCCGCTCGCGACGTCGCCATCGACGCCCTGCGGGTTGCGCTGACACCGGTTCAGGAATAAATCAACGGCTCGACCCGACAAAGGGCCGATTGCCATTCCCACGGGCCGTCGCTACAGTGACGGCCCGTTTTTGTTGCCTTGCTAACGAATTATGACGCCCCTAGAACGATATCAAGCGGATCTGAAACGCCCGGAATTCTTCCATGACGCCGCGCAGGAAACCGCCGTGCGTCATTTGCAGCGCCTGTACGACGATCTGGTCGCTGCGTCGAACACCAAGCCGGGCCTGCTCGGCAAACTGTTTGGCAAGAAAGATCAGGCACCGGTCAAGGGCCTGTATTTCTGGGGCGGCGTGGGTCGCGGCAAGACTTACCTGGTCGACACCTTCTTCGAAGCGCTGCCGTTCAAGGAAAAGGTCCGCACTCACTTCCACCGCTTCATGAAGCGCGTGCACGAAGAGATGAAGACCCTCGGCGGCGAGAAGAACCCGCTGACCATCATCGCCAAGCGCTTCTCTGATGAAGCCCGGGTGATCTGTTTCGATGAATTCTTCGTGTCCGACATCACCGACGCGATGATCCTCGGCACGCTGATGGAAGAGCTGTTCAAGAATGGCGTGACCCTGGTCGCGACCTCGAACATCGTGCCGGACGGTCTGTACAAGGATGGCCTGCAACGTGCGCGCTTCCTGCCGGCCATCGCGCTGATCAAACAGAACACCGACATCGTCAACGTCGACAGCGGCGTCGACTATCGTCTGCGCCACCTCGAGCAAGCCGAGCTGTTCCACTTCCCGCTGGACGAAGCCGCTCAGGAAAGCCTGCGCAAAAGCTTCCGCGCCCTGACTCCGGAATGCACGGCCGCCATCGAGAATGACGTGCTGATGATCGAGAACCGCGAAATTCGCGCCGTGCGCACCTGCGATGACGTGGCCTGGTTCGACTTCCGCGAGCTGTGCGACGGCCCGCGCAGCCAGAACGATTACATCGAGCTGGGCAAGATCTTCCACGCCGTGTTGCTCAGCGGTGTCGAGCAGATGAGCGTCACCACCGACGACATCGCCCGACGCTTTATCAACATGGTCGACGAGTTCTACGACCGTAACGTCAAGCTGATCATCTCGGCTGAAGTCGAGCTCAAGGACCTCTATACCGGCGGTCGTCTGAACTTCGAGTTCCAGCGCACGCTCAGCCGTCTGCTGGAAATGCAGTCGCACGAATTCCTGTCCCGGGCGCACAAGCCGTAGGACGATTCGGAGAATAAAAAAAGGGCCTGCACATGCAGGCCCTTTTTTGTTCACCGCAGATTTCCTGTGGGAGCGAGCCTGCTCGCGAAGGCGGAGTGTCAGTCACATAGATGTTTGATGTGATACCGCTTTCGCGAGCAGGCTCGCTTGTATGTTTAGACTTGAAGGGGTGGGGTTGACGCTTAGGCGGCTTGCTGAAACTGCTGCCGATACTGATTCGGCGACAACTCGGTGTGCTGGCGGAACAGCCGCGCAAAGAAGCTCGCATCGTCATAGCCGACTTCATAGCTGATGGTCTTGATGCTCTTGCGGCTGCCCGACAGCAATCCCTTGGCGGTTTCGATGCGCAGGCGTTGCAGGTAATGCAGAGGCTTGTCGCCGGTGGCGGTCTGGAAGCGCCGCATGAAATTGCGGATGCTCATGCCGTGTTCGCGGGCGACGTCTTCGAAGCGGAATTTGTCGGCGAAGTGTTCTTCGAGCCAGTGCTGGATCTGCAGGATGATCACGTCCTGGTGCAATTTCTGTCCGCCGAAGCCGATGCGTCCTGGCGAATAGCTGCGCTGCACTTCGTAGAGAATGTCCCGGGCCACGGCCTGGGAGACGTTGGCGCCGCAGAAGCGTTCGATCAGGTAGATGTAGAGGTCGCATGCCGAGGTGGTGCCGCCTGCGCAATACAGGTTGTCGGCGTCCGTCAGGTGCTTGTCCTGATTGAGATAAACCTGTGGGAAACGCTCGGCGAAGGCATTGAAGAAGCGCCAATAGGTGGTCGCCTCCTTGCCGTTGAGCAGGCCGGCCTCGGCAAGCCAGAACACCCCGGTGGCCTCACCGCAAAGCACGGCGCCGCGAGCGTGTTGCTGACGCAACCAGGGCAGGACCTGTGGATAACGTTGGCAAAGGGTATCGAAATCGTCCCAGAAGGCCGGGAGGATAATAACGTCGGCATTTTCCAGGCCGCCGTCCACCGGCATGATCACATCGCTGAAGCTGTTCACCGGTTTGCCGTCGGGGCTGACCAGCCGGGTTTCGAACGCCGGTGTCAGGCCCTGGCCCAGTTGTTTGCCGTATCGCAGGCTGGCCAGATGAAAGAAATCCTTGGCTTGCATGAGGGTGGAAGCGAAAACCCGGTCGATAGCCAGGATGCTGACGCGCCGCAAGGGCGTGGAGACTTGGTTAGACATAATTCAACTTTATTCTTATAGGGGAAAGTGGTCACCAGACGGCTGGATCGTCTTATTTTTTGTCTGATGTGTCCAGTGTCCTGTATCGGATGCGGGGCTTAGTCTCTGAAGGTCAACTTCTTCCAACAATTAATGACAGGTGCCGCATGATCCCCAGAACCTTGTTCAGTTCCGAGCACGAATTGTTTCGCGACAGCGTGCGAACGTTCCTCGAAAAAGAGGCCGTGCCGTTCCACGGGCAATGGGAAAAACAAGGCTACATCGACCGTAAACTCTGGAACAAGGCGGGGGAGGCGGGGATGCTTTGTTCGCACCTGCCGGAGGAATACGGTGGGCTGGGGGCGGACTTTCTCTACAGCACTGTCGTGATCGAAGAGGTCGGTCGTCTCGGCCTGACTGGCATCGGTTTTTCTCTGCATTCGGACATTGTGGCGCCGTACATCCTGCATTACGGCAGTGAAGCGCTGAAGTACAAATACCTGCCGAAACTGGTGTCCGGCGAAATGGTCACCGCGATTGCCATGACCGAGCCGGGCGCCGGTTCCGACTTGCAAGGGGTGAAGACCACCGCCGTGCTGGATGGCGACGAGTACGTGATCAACGGCTCCAAGACCTTTATCACCAACGGCTTTCTGGCCGACTTGGTGATTGTCGTGGCCAAGACCGATCCGAAGGCCGGCGCGAAGGGCACCAGTCTGTTTCTGGTCGAGGCCAACACCCCGGGCTTCGACAAGGGCAAGCGCCTGGAAAAGGTCGGCATGAAGGCTCAGGACACGTCGGAGTTGTTCTTCCAGGACGTGCGGGTCCCCAAGGAGAATCTGTTGGGGCAGGCGGGCATGGGCTTCGCTTACCTGATGCAGGAGTTGCCGCAGGAGCGCCTCACCGTCGCCATTGGCGGGTTGGCGTCGGCCGAAGCTGCGTTGAAATGGACGCTCGATTACACCCGTGAACGCAAGGCGTTCGGCAAGGCGATTGCCGATTTCCAGAACACGCGCTTCAAGCTGGCGGAGATGGCGACTGAAATCCAGATCGGCCGGGTCTTCGTTGATCGCTGCCTCGAGTTGCACCTGCAAGGCAAGCTGGATGTGCCGACCGCCGCGATGGCCAAGTATTGGGGGACTGACCTGCAATGCAAGGTGCTCGACGAATGCGTGCAGTTGCATGGCGGTTACGGATTCATGTGGGAATATCCGATCGCCCGAGCGTGGGCCGATGCGCGGGTGCAGCGGATTTATGCGGGGACCAATGAAATCATGAAGGAGATTATTGCGCGGTCGCTTTGATATTACGGTGACTGTCAGGCCCTCATCGCGATCAGGCTCACTCCTGCAGGGATTGTGCAAAACCTGTGGGAGTGAGCTTTTCGCGATGGGGACTATGAGTCGATCAAGGCGCCGGGTTCGGGTGATCCTTGTGAATCGCCTCAATCCCCGCCAGCACTTCATCGGAAAGTTTCAGCTCGAAACTGGCGATGTTGCTCTCCAGTTGCTCCAGGGTTGTGGCGCCGATGATGTTGCTGGTCACAAACGGCTGCTGATTGACAAACGCCAACGCCATTTGCGCCGGGTCCAGGCCGTGTTCCCGGGCCAGTGCGACATAACGGCTGCACGCTGCTTCCGATTGCGGGTTGAAATAGCGGCTGAAGCGGCTGTAGAGGCTCAGGCGGCCTTTTGGTGGACGTGCGCCACCTTCGTACTTGCCCGACAGGAAACCGAACGCCAGCGGCGAATAGGCGAGCAGGCCGCACTGTTCGCGGATGGCGATTTCCGCCAGGCCGACCTCGAAGCTGCGGTTGAGCAGGTTGTACGGGTTCTGGATAGACACCGCGCGCGGCCAGCCACGGGCTTCGGCCAGGGCGAGGAAGCGCATGGTGCCCCATGGCGTTTCGTTGGACAGGCCGATGTGGCGGATCTTGCCGGCCTTGACCTGCTCGTCCAGCGCTTCGAGGGTGTCCTCCAGCGGCGTGAGGTTGGCTTCGGTCTGGTGTTTGTAACCGAGCTGGCCGAAGAAGTTGGTGCTGCGTTCCGGCCAGTGCAGCTGATAGAGGTCGATGTAGTCGGTTTGCAGGCGCTTGAGGCTGGCGTCCACGGCTTCAGTGATGTGCTGGCGGTTGTGTCGCAGGTTTTTATCGCGGATGTAATCGATGGTGTTGCCGGGGCCGGCGATTTTGCTGGCGAGGATCCAGTCGGAGCGATCACCGCGACTTTTGAAGTAATTGCCGATGTAGCGTTCGGTAGTGGCGTAGGTTTCGGCCTTCGGCGGCACCGGGTACATTTCGGCCGTGTCGATGAAATTGATCCCGGCGTTCTTGGCCCGTTCGATCTGGGCGAAGGCTTCAGCTTCAGTGTTTTGCTCGCCCCAGGTCATGGTTCCGAGGCAGATGGCACTCACGTTCAGATTGGTTCGGCCTAGCTGGCGATAGTCCATCGGGTGCTCCTTGGGCAAAACAATCATAAAAGCAGGTTGAATTATTTTTCGCAATCTGCATAATTGCGCACCTCTTTCTGCAGTGGAAGTGATGCGCCGCCGCCGAAGAATCTTGCCGTTGAACGGACGCGCCGACCCGAGCCCCCGAAAGCGTCTGTATCCGGCTGCCTTTGACTTGTCAAAGTACGCACTATTCAGTAAGATCCGCCGTCTAATTTACAGGGCGGCCCCTGAGGCTATAAAGAATGAAAACTTTTACTGCTAAACCGGAAACAGTACAGCGCGACTGGTTTGTCGTCGACGCTGCAGGTCAGACCCTGGGTCGTCTGGCCACCGAAATCGCGAGCCGTCTGCGTGGCAAGCATAAAGCTGAGTACACTCCTCACGTTGACACCGGCGATTACATCGTCGTTATCAATGCCGAGCAGATTCGTGTAACCGGTGCTAAAACCACCGACAAGATCTACTACTCCCACTCCGGTTTCCCGGGCGGCATCAAGTCGATCAACTTTGAAAAGCTGATCGCCAAAGCCCCTGAGCGCGTGATCGAGACCGCGGTCAAAGGCATGCTGCCTAAGAACCCGCTGGGTCGCGACATGTATCGTAAGCTGAAAGTCTATGCGGGCGCTGTACACCCTCATACTGCTCAGCAGCCCCAAGAACTGAAGTTTTAACGGAATAGTTCATTATGTCGGCGACTCAAAATTACGGCACTGGCCGTCGCAAGACCGCAACCGCACGCGTTTTCCTGCGTCCGGGTACTGGTAACATCTCGATCAACAACCGCTCCCTGGATAATTTCTTCGGTCGCGAAACTGCCCGCATGGTAGTTCGTCAGCCGCTGGAATTGACCGAGACAGTTGAAAAGTTCGACATCTACGTCACCGTTATCGGTGGCGGTGTAAGTGGTCAAGCTGGCGCAATCCGCCACGGTATCACTCGCGCTCTGATGCAGTACGACGAAACCCTGCGTGGCGCTCTGCGCAAAGCTGGCTTCGTTACTCGCGATGCTCGTGAAGTTGAACGTAAGAAAGTTGGTCTGCGTAAAGCGCGTAAGCGTCCGCAGTACTCGAAGCGTTAATTCGCTTTCGCGTTCAAAAAGAACGCCCAGTTTCCTCGCGAAGCTGGGCGTTTTTTTATGGGCGCGATTTATCAAAGAATTGCGCTGTGACAACTTGCCACAGCCGTAGAAGCCCTATACTGCAAGGCTTGGCAGTGAAGCCCCTCGGTAATTACCTTGTCAGAATTGGGGCTTTTCATTACCATTCGGCAAAATTTTTATAAGTTCAGATTTTTACTTAGTAGACGCCTGATTTAACAGGCCACAAAGCTGATGGGAGAGGACTGAATGAGCAATGACGGCGTGAATGCAGGCCGGCGTCGCTTCTTGGTAGCAGCCACATCCGTGGTGGGTGCTGCAGGAGCGGTGGGGGCTGCGGTCCCGTTCGTGGGGTCATGGTTTCCCAGTGCCAAGGCGAAAGCCGCAGGTGCACCGGTGAAAGTGAATGTCAGCAAAATCGAACCAGGTCAGCAGATGATTGCTGAGTGGCGCGGTCAGCCGGTGTTCATTGTCCGCCGTACCGAGGAAATCCTGGGGAATCTG
Source organism: Pseudomonas sp. PS02303 (assembly GCF_029959925.1). Classification (NCBI taxonomy): domain Bacteria; kingdom Pseudomonadati; phylum Pseudomonadota; class Gammaproteobacteria; order Pseudomonadales; family Pseudomonadaceae; genus Pseudomonas; species Pseudomonas sp. PS02303. The sequence continues at coordinate 37,284 of NZ_JASCOM010000020.1, read as the reverse complement.
AAAAAGATCGAGGGCCAGCTGTCTGACCCGACCTCCAAGAACTCGACACAACCGACCTATGTCGACCCGGAAACGCGTTCGATCAAGCCAGAAGTTCTGCTGCTGATCGGTATCTGCACGCACCTGGGTTGCTCGCCGACCTTCCGTCCAGAAGTGGCACCTGCGGATCTGGGCAAGGACTGGGTAGGTGGTTATTTCTGCCCTTGCCACGGTTCCCACTACGATCTGGCTGGCCGCGTCTACAAGTCGCAACCTGCGCCTTTGAACCTGCCAGTTCCCCCGCATTCCTATGAGACCGATGACATCATTGTCATTGGCGTCGATACGGAGAAAGCGTGATGAGCAAGTTCATGGATTGGGTTGATGCACGCTTTCCCGCGACCAAAATGTGGGAAGACCATCTCAGCAAGTACTACGCCCCGAAGAACTTCAACTTCTTCTATTTCTTTGGCTCCCTGGCGCTGCTCGTTCTGGTCAACCAGATCGTTACCGGTGTCTGGTTGACCATGAGCTACACGCCATCGGCGGAAGAAGCGTTTGCTTCCGTTGAATACATCATGCGCGACGTCGAGTACGGCTCGATCCTGCGTATGTTGCATGCCGTCGGCGCTTCGATGTTCTTTATCGTGGTTTATCTGCACATGTTCCGTGGCTTGCTCTACGGTTCGTACCAGAAGCCGCGTGAGCTGGTGTGGGTCTTCGGCATGCTGATTTACCTGGCGCTGATGGCTGAGGCCTTCATGGGTTACCTGCTGCCGTGGGGCCAGATGTCCTACTGGGGCGCCCAGGTGATTATCTCGCTGTTCGGTGCGATCCCGGTCATCGGTAACGACCTGACCCAGTGGATCCGTGGTGACTACCTGATTTCCGGTATTACCCTGAACCGCTTCTTCGCCCTGCACGTCGTGGCCCTGCCGATCGTGATTCTCGGTCTGGTGGTGCTGCACGTCCTGGCGCTGCACGAAGTCGGTTCGAACAACCCGGACGGCGTCGACATCAAGAAACACAAAGACGAAAACGGCGTACCGCTGGACGGCATTGCCTTCCACCCGTATTACACCGTGAAAGATATCGTCGGCGTGGTGGTGTTCCTGTTCATCTTCTGCTCGATCGTGTTCTTCTTCCCGGAAATGGGCGGTTACTTCCTCGAGAAGCCGAACTTTGAAGTGGCGAACGCCTTCAAGACCCCTGAGCACATCGCTCCGGTCTGGTACTTCACACCGTTCTACGCGATTCTGCGGGCAGTTCCGGACAAGCTCCTGGGCGTTATCGCCATGGGCGCGGCCATCGCTGTGCTGTTCGTCCTGCCGTGGCTGGATCGCAGCCCCGTCAAGTCGATGCGCTACAAAGGCTGGCTGAGCAAAATCTGGCTGGTGGTGTTCTGCGTCTCGTTCGTGATCCTCGGCGTTCTGGGTGTTCTGGCTCCGACGCCGGGTCGTACGCTGCTGTCGCAGGTATGTACCTTCCTGTACTTCGCCTACTTCATTCTGATGCCTTTCTACACCAGGCTCGAGAAGACCAAACCGGTTCCGGAAAGGGTGACTGGCTGATGAAAAAGCTATTTGCTGTACTGATTCTTGCTGCCATGCCTGTGTTGTCCTTCGCGTCGACGGCCGGTGCTCCTGAACTGGAAAAGGTCGATATCGACGTTTCTGACAAAGCGGCCATGCAGGACGGCGCGCGTACGTTCGCCAACTACTGCATGGGTTGCCACAGCGCCAAGTTCCAGCGCTACGAGCGTGTCGCCGATGACCTGGGCATCCCGCATGACCTGATGCTCTCGAAGCTGGTGTTCACTGGCGCCAAGATTGGCGACCACATGAGCATCGGCATGCAGCCGGCTGACGCCAAGACCTGGTTTGGCGCCGCACCGCCTGACCTGACTCTGGTAGCGCGTGTTCGTGGTACGGACTGGCTTTATGGTTACCTGAAGTCCTTCTACGAAGATCCGTCGCGTCCTTGGGGTGTGAACAACAAGGTTTTCCCGAACGTGGGCATGCCTAACGTCCTGGTTGGCCTGCAAGGTCGTCAGGTTGTCGGTTGCAAGCAGGTTCCGATCGTCGAAGACGGCAAGAAGCAATATGATCCGCTGACCGGTAACGCGCTGACACATGAAGCGTGCGATCAGCTGACCATCGTGCCGAAGAGCGGTGCTCTGACCGAACAGCAGTTCGATGAGAAGGTCAAGAATCTGGTAACCTTCCTGGCTTACTCGGCTAACCCGGTTAAGCTGGAGCATCAGCGCATCGGTACCTATGTGTTGCTGTACCTGGCGTTCTTCTTCGTATTCGCTTACTTGCTCAAGCGTGAATACTGGAAAGACGTCCATTGATAAAGCTGTAAGCAATTGCTGTTAATCGCACGCGCCCAGGGGCGTCTCTGAAGGTGTAACGAGTCTGGCAAGCCAGACGTTACGGGAGGCGTCCTCTGGGCGCGTGCGTTTTTCCGCTTCCGATAATTTCAACAAGCGAGGAGGACCGCCATGGGCGTGACCAATCGGTTGGCCTGTTACTCCGACCCCGCCGACCACTATTCCCACCGAGTGCGCATCGTACTTGCAGAGAAGGGTGTCAGCGCAGAGATCATTTACGTGGAAGCTGGTCGCCAGCCGCCTAAACTGATTGAAGTGAACCCTTACGGAAGTCTGCCCACCCTGGTCGATCGTGACCTGGCGTTGTGGGAGTCGACCGTGGTGATGGAATATCTGGATGAGCGTTACCCGCACCCGCCCTTGCTGCCGGTTTATCCTGTGGCGCGTGCCAACAGCCGTCTGCTGATCCATCGTATTCAGCGTGACTGGTGTGGTCTGGTGGATCTGATCCTGGATTCGCGGACCAAGGAAGCCGCCCGCGTCGTGGCTCGTAAAGAGTTGCGTGAAAGCCTGACTGGCGTGTCGCCGTTGTTTGCCGACAAGCCGTTTTTCCTCAGCGAGGAACAAAGTCTGGTGGATTGCTGCCTATTGCCAATACTCTGGCGTTTGCCGATTCTGGGTATTGAACTGCCGCGGCCTGCCAAGCCGTTGCTTGATTACATGGAGCGCTCGTTTGCGCGTGAGGCTTTCCAGGCGAGTCTGTCTGGTGTCGAACGCGATATGCGCTAAGGCTTAAGGAGCCGCTATGAACTCCAGTCGACCTTATCTGGTCCGCGCGCTCTATGAGTGGATTGTGGACAACGATTGCACCCCGCACATGCTGGTCAATTCCGAGTATCCATCGGTGCAGGTGCCTCAGGGTTTTGCCAGTGACGGACAGATTGTCCTGAACGTATCGCCGGCTGCCGTGCGTCATCTGCACATGGACAACGAAGCGGTCAGCTTCGAAGGGCGCTTCGGTGGCGTGCCGCACACTCTGTACGTGCCTATCGCATCGATCCTGGGTATTTACGCCCGGGAGAATGGTCAGGGCATGGTGTTCGATCTGGAATCGCCTATGGAGGACGTGGACGATATCGAGCCGGATGATGACATTCCGCCGCCCGACAGCGAACCACCGCGTCCCAGCGGTCGACCCAGTTTGAAAGTGGTGAAATAAAAAAGGGTGATCCGCAAGGATCACCCTTTTTTATTTCATGTAGGCGCCAGACTTGCCGGCGAAGGCGTCTTTAAGAGCACCATCGCCGATAAGCCATATCAGTCAATGTACTCAAACAACTTCACAATCTTCTGCACGCCTGAAACGCTTTGCACCAGATTGGTAGCCTGCGCCGCTTCCTGCTTGGTCAGCAGGCCCAGCAGATAAACGATGCCGTTCTCGGTGACGACCTTGATGCGCGAACCCGGGATGTTCGGGTCGGTGAGCATCTGGGTTTTGATCTTGGAGGTCAGCCAGGTGTCGTTCTGACGGGCAAGGAAACCGGAGGGCGGCAGGACCTGCAGTTCGTTATGCACCTTCTTCACGCGCTGGACCGCGGCGGCAGCCTGTTCGGCCTTGGCCTTGAGCTCGGCAGTCGGTGTTTGCCCGGCGAGCAGCACGACGCCGTTGAAGCTGGTGACGACGATGTGCGAATCGTTGTCCAGGGCAGGATCGGCCTTGGCGACGTTGACGCCGACCTTGGTGTCGATCAGGGAGTCATCGATCTTGCTGCCGAAGGTGCGCGTACCGCGGTCATCTTCAATGGGGGCTTCACGGCTGGCTTTAACCACCGAAGTGCAGCCGCTGATGCCGAGGCACAGGGTCAAGGCCAGAAGGCCTAGGCGATTAGGGGTCATTCTTCACTCCCGAACAGTTGGCTGTCGATCAAATCGCAAAGGCAATGGATCGCCAGCAGGTGGACTTCCTGAATACGTGCGGTGACGTTGGCCGGTACGCGAATCTCGACGTCCTCGGGTAATAGCAACGACGCCATGCCGCCGCCATCGCGACCAGTCAATGCTACGACAATCATTTCGCGATCATGTGCGGCCTGGATCGCTTGAATAATGTTCGCCGAGTTACCGCTGGTGGAAATCGCCAGCAATACGTCACCCGGTTGGCCCAGCGCGCGGATCTGTTTGGAGAAAATTTCGTTGTAGCTGTAGTCATTGGCGATCGAGGTGATCGTCGAGCTGTCGGTGGTCAGCGCAATGGCGGGCAGGCTCGGACGTTCGCGCTCGAAGCGGTTGAGCAGCTCGGACGAAAAGTGCTGGGCATCACCGGCGGAGCCGCCGTTGCCGCAGGAAAGCATTTTGCCCTCATTGAGCAGGGCGTTGACCATCACCTGGCTGGCTTGCTCGATGTGCGGTGCAAGTACGTCCATCGCCATTTGCTTGGTGTCGATACTGGCCTGAAAAAGCTGGCGAATTCGGGATTGCATGTCCATCTGTGTGACCTTAATTAGCGCGGCTACTCGGCACATGAATGTGCAGCCCGCAAAGCAAAGAGCAAAAGTGTTGGGTAAAGGTGTCCGCTTCGGGGCGCAGGCGATCAGCTATCGAAGGCATTCTGCAACCAGTTCAACTGATCGAGGTTGCTGTCGATGGCAACCACGTCGAAGCGGCAGGGGGAATTGGCCCAACGCGACTCGCGCTGAAGAAAATACTGCGCGGCGAAAATCAGTTTCTGCCGTTTGCGCCCATCGATGCTGTCGAGCGCGCCACCCCACTGGGTGTTTTTTCTATAGCGGACTTCAACGAATACTACTGTATCGCCATCAAGCATGACCAGATCAAGCTCGCCGCGTTTACACAACCAGTTCTGCGCCAGCAGGCGCAGACCTTGTTGTTGAAGATGCTCGAGCGCATGGCGCTCGGCATCTTTACCGCTTTGCTGGCGTGACCTGTCAGGCATCAGCGTGAGGTATCCGGCAGGCGTTGAACCTGACCGCTGACGAACTGTGCCCAAGGCAACTGGCGCACCACGCGCTGGTTTTGAGTCATGCCCAGGCTGCCCGACTGACCTTCAATACGGCTGTCCGGCAGTGCCTTGAGTTGCCCCAGTCGCGGTGCCAGGCGATAGGCGTCAACGCCCATTGCGTAGAGGCGGCCGAGGCTGCCGGCGGCTTGCGGCCATTGTGCGGTGACCTGTTTGCGCAGCGGATCATTGGCGTCCAGCAACCACGGGGTTTCGCAGAAGCGGATGCCGTTCATGTCGTTGTACTGGTTCACGTCGCCGCTGGCACTGAACACGTGGGAGGTGGCGTAAACCGGCACGTCGCCCGCGTACTGGAAGTTCAAGGTCGGTTTGATCTGCTGGGCCTGTTGCGGAGTGGCAGCCAGGAAGATGAACTCGATGTCCTGACGGCGCGAAGGCTGGGCTGCTATCTGCGAGCCGACGGTGCTTTGCAGGCTCTTGGCGCGACCTTCGCTCTGGCGCAGCTGGAACATGTCGGCAATCTGCTGGGCCAGTTGAACCGGTTGGTCAACGCGCTCGGTCGCGACAATGCTGCCACCGTTGGCTTGCCAGTCCTGGCTGAATGCGCGCAACACGCGATCGCCCCATTCGCCTTTCGGCACCATGATGGCGGCGCGATGCAGGCCGTCGGCGCGAGCGCGACGAGACACTTCACGGGCTTCGTCTTCAGCGGCCAGACCAAACTGGAACAGCTGGGCCGGACCTTGTTCACCTTCGCTGTAGTTCAGCGCCAGGGTGGTGATCGGCAGTTGCGGGCGAGCACTGAGCTGTTTGACCAGTGGCTTTTCCAGCGGACCGACCACCAGTTGCACGCCATCGGCCTGGGCCTTGCGATAGAACTCGTCCATCGAAGTCAGTTTCGAGCTGTCATAGAACTCAATGGCAGGCGGCTTCTGCCCGGCTTGTTGAGCCTGGTAGTGCGCAGCCATGAAGCCTTCGCGCAGAGCTTTGCCGACCGAGGCCAGCGGGCCGTCTTGCGGCAGCAGCAGGGCGATCTTGCTCAGGGGCTGGCTGGCCAGTTCCTTGAGCTTGGTCAGTGGCAGAGGCAACTGAATGGCAGCCGGGTGCTTAGGGTTCTGGGCGCGCCAGTTGTCAATCGCGGCTTGCTGCTGTTCCAGGGTTCCGGCGGTTTTCACCGCCAGTGCCAGGCCTATCCAGCCGCCGAGGTCATCATTGGTGGTGGGCTGCAGTTGATCGGTTGGCAGCGAGGCGATCAGGGTCCAGATCGCTTCGTGGTTTTTGGCGGCGGCTTCACCTTCGAGCATGGGTGCGATGAAAATGCGCTCCCGTGCGGCGGCCAGCGTCTGTCCGTCGGCCTCAAGGGCGCGAGCATGGACAGTGCCGGTGCGAACCTGTTGCTCGACCGGCAACTCGCTCAGGCGTTGCAGGCTCGGATGGCTCAAGGCAGTCAACGCCGCCTTGGGCTGATTGCGCGCCATGGCCAGTTCAGCCCCCAGGGTGCTGGCGAAGACCTGTTGGCCGGGCTTGAGTTGTTCCACCGGAACCTGTTGCAGGATTTGCGCGGACTGGCCGGCATTGCCCTGACGATAGGCCAGGTCGGCCGCGCTCAGGCGCAGCAACGCAGCTTTTTCCGGGTCCTTGCTTTGAGCGGCCTGTTCGAGCAGCTGCTCGATACTGGCGTCAGGGGTCCGTGGAAGTTCGCCAAGGCTGGAGGAGGGCGAGCTGGCGCAAGCCGCCAGCAAGGCAGCGAGGCAGAGGGCAGTGAACAGCCGCAGGCAAGCGATCATGTAGTGTTCCTGATACTCGATCAAATTAGCGTGGAATTGTACCCAAGCACTGGCCGGGGCGCGATGTTACTGGCGTGAATCGATCAATTTAGCTCGTACAAATGTTGCAGCGCTGCACAAACGCCTGAAAAACCCGAGGAGGGCGGGGCGATCGCAAGCGCCGCTACGCGCTACAATGTCGCCTTTTACCGATCATGAGGTGTGCGCTTTGACTGCTCCAGGTGCTTTGAATTCCGCTGCTGGCTCGCTTTATGTGGTGGCGACGCCCATCGGCAACCTGGACGACATCAGTGCGCGTGCGCTGAAGATCCTGCGCGACGTCGCGTTGATTGCCGCCGAAGACACCCGTCACTCACAGCGCCTGATGCAGCATTTCGGCATTCCCACGCCGCTGGCCGCGTGCCATGAGCACAACGAGCGCGACGAGGGTAGCCGCTTTATCACGCGATTGCTGGCGGGGGATGATGTGGCGCTGATCTCCGATGCTGGCACGCCGCTGATTTCCGATCCGGGTTATCACCTGGTGCGTCAGGCTCGTGCCGCCGGGATCAATGTGGTGCCGGTTCCGGGTGCCTGTGCATTGATCGCGGCATTGTCGGCGGCGGGGCTGCCGTCGGACCGTTTCATTTTCGAAGGCTTCCTGCCGGCCAAGGCCGTTGGTCGTCGTGCTCGTCTTGAACTGGTCAAGGAAGAGCCGCGCACACTGATTTTCTATGAGGCGCCGCATCGCATCCTTGAGTGCCTGCAAGACATGGAGCTGGTGTTCGGTCCTGAACGTCCGGCGTTGTTGGCCCGTGAAATCACCAAAACCTTCGAAACCCTCAAAGGCCTGCCGCTGGCCGAGCTGCGTGAGTTCGTCGAGTCGGACAGCAATCAGCAGCGTGGCGAGTGTGTGGTGTTGGTGGCGGGCTGGTCTGTACCCGAGACCGAGGACGCGGTCAGCAGTGAGGCCATGCGCATCCTCAATCTGTTGCTTGAAGAGATGCCGCTCAAGCGTGCGGCGGCATTGGCGGCGCAAATTACCGGTGAGCGCAAGAATGTGCTCTATCAGGTGGCGCTGGATAAACAGAAGGGCGAGTAAAAACCCGACGCGCAGGAGCAGCCAAAGGCGTTTAGCGCTTGTTCTTCGGCCGCTCTGCCGTTAACCTTCGCGGCGGAGAGTCGATTGGACAGTCGCTGCCCTCTATGAAAATTAGGGGGGGGAGGAAAGTCCGGGCTCCATAGGGCGAAGTGCCAGGTAATGCCTGGGAGGCGTGAGCCTACGGAAAGTGCCACAGAAAATAACCGCCTAAGCGCTTCGGCGCCGGTAAGGGTGAAAAGGTGCGGTAAGAGCGCACCGCACGTCTGGCAACAGTTCGTGGCTAGGTAAACCCCACTTGGAGCAAGACCAAATAGGGTCCCAAGGCGTGGCCCGCGCTGGGACCGGGTAGGTTGCTAAAGATGTCCAGTGATGGCCATCGTAGACGAATGACTGTTCAAGACAGAACCCGGCTTACAGATCGACTCTCCACCTTTTTCTCCTCCCTGCTTTAATCATTTAAGCAGGGCGCTGGTAGTAGCATTTTCCCTCCTTCCAGAATCGTTGCCAGAACACTTTCGTAATACCGAAAAAATCTTACTCTTAACAAACTACTTTAACTTTCGAACGCAGCCTTCTGTGCTGATTCAAGTTATTGGGCAAATTCAGCCGTCAGATTGTCGTTACCCCTCCGTTTACCCTCCTAAATCTCAGTTCTGTAAGGCTTTTCCTTTAAACCGCGCCTTGACGGTGCGGTGGCCGCATTCCTATAGTGTGCGCAAGTGGCGGAAAGTGGCATGAAGTGGGTTTTTTGAGCGTAAAACGCTAATATTTGGAGAAACGCTGACGTGTTTCGCGGAGCTAACGCTATCAGTCTCGACGCAAAGGGCCGTCTCGCTATGCCGAGCCGGTACCGTGACGAGCTCGTTTCGCGTAGTTCCGGTCAACTGATCGTCACAATTGATGCCGTTGATCCGTGTTTGTGTGTTTACCCCCTCGATGAGTGGGAAATTATCGAAACCAAACTGCGCGCACTGCCTTCGCTTCGCGAAGAGAACCGCCGCCTGCAACGTTTGCTGATTGGTAATGCCGTCGACCTCGAGCTCGATGGCAGTGGTCGTTTTCTGGTTCCGCCGCGTCTTCGTGAATATGCCAGGTTGGATAAGCGCGCGATGTTGGTAGGCCAACTGAACAAGTTCCAATTGTGGGACGAGGATGCCTGGGATGCGGTTTCTGCCGCTGACCTGGCTGCTATTCAACAACCGGGCGCCATGCCTGATGAACTGCGTGATTTGATCCTGTGACTATTGATAGCGGCTTTAACCACATCACCGTACTGCTTGACGAAGCCGTGGAGGCTCTCGCCGTACGTCCTGATGGCTGCTATCTGGACGGTACGTTCGGGCGCGGCGGGCACAGTCGGTTGATCCTCAGCCAGCTCGGCCCCGATGGTCGGGTCCTCGGATTCGACAAAGATCCTCAAGCGATTGCCACCGGGCAAACGCTAGCGGCCGAAGACGGCCGCTTTGTCGTTGTACAACGCAGCTTTGCCGAGCTGGGTTCGGAAGTGGCCGAACGTGGCCTGCACGGCAAGGTCAGCGGCGTGTTGCTCGACCTGGGCGTGTCTTCGCCACAGCTCGACGACCCTGAGCGCGGCTTCAGTTTCCTCAATGATGGCCCGCTGGACATGCGCATGGACCCGTCCCGCGGGATCAGCGCTGCCGAATTCGTCAACACCGCACCGGTGGAAGAAATCGCCCGCGTATTCAAGGAATACGGCGAAGAGCGTTTCTCCGGCCGCATGGCCCGTGCCGTAGCCGAGCGTCGCGACATCAAGCCGTTCGAGCGCACGGCCGACCTGGCTGAAGTCCTGAAAGTCGCCAACCCGGCATGGGAAAAGGGCAAGAACCCTGCCACCCGTGCGTTCCAGGGCCTGCGTATTCACGTCAACAACGAACTGGGCGACCTGGAAGCCGGCCTCGAAGCCGCACTGGACTGCCTGGAGATCGGCGGCCGTCTGGTCGTCATCAGCTTCCACTCGCTGGAAGACCGCATCGTCAAACTGTTCATGCGCAAGCTGGTAAAAGGCGAAGCCGACAACCTGCCGCGCAACCTGCCGGTCCGTCACGTCGCGTTCGAACCGATCATCAAAATCCATGGCAAAGCGCAGTCCGCCTCCGAGGCCGAACTCAAAGCCAACCCACGTTCCCGGAGCGCTGTCATGCGCGTCGCGGAGAAGCTGCGGTGAGCAAGCTTTTCGCCAAGCCTCTTCCCGGCGGAAGCTTTTTCATGCTGCTGCTGTTTATTGGCGTGCTCGTGTCGGCCATCGGCGTGTCGTACAGCGCCCACTGGAACCGTCAGTTGCTGAACTCGCTGTACGCCGAGTTGAGCGTGCGCGACAAGGCGCAGGCGGAGTGGGGCCGGTTGATTCTCGAGCAGAGCACCTGGACTGCGCACAGCCGTATCGAAGTGCTGGCCACCGAGCAACTGAAGATGCGCATTCCCGGCGCCGCTGAAGTGCAGATGGTGGCGCCATGATGAAACTCGAAGGCGCACTGTTCCCATGGCGTTTCCGCCTGGTGCTGGGCTTGCTCGGCATCATGGTCGCGGCGATTTGTTGGCGTATCATCGACCTGCAAGTCGTCGACCGTGCCTTCCTTAAAGGTCAGGGCGATGCGCGCAGCGTTCGTCACATTCCGATTCCGGCTCACCGTGGTCTGATCACCGACCGTAACGGCGAGCCTTTGGCCGTGAGTACCCCGGTCACCACACTGTGGGCGAACGCCAAGGAAATGCAGCTGGCCAAAGAGAAATGGCCAGCCCTGGCGGCCGCGCTGGGCCAAGACCCTAAAGCCCTGGCCGAGCGTCTCGAAGCCCAGGCCAACAAAGAATTCATCTACCTGGTGCGCGGGCTGACTCCCGAGCAAGGCCAGTCCGTGCTCGACCTGAAAGTGCCGGGTGTCTACGGCATCGAAGAGTTCCGGCGTTTCTACCCGGCCGGTGAAGTCACCGCGCACATGGTCGGCTTTACCGACATCGATGACCACGGTCGTGAAGGGGTCGAACTGGCCTACGACGAATGGCTGGCCGGCGTCCCCGGCAAGCGACAGGTCATCAAGGATCGGCGTGGCCGACTTATCAAGGATGTCCAGGTCACCAAAAACGCCAAGGCCGGCAAGCCCTTGGCGTTGTCCATTGACCTGCGTCTGCAATACCTGGCCAACCGCGAGCTGCGTAACGCGATCATCGAGAACGGTGCCAAGGCCGGCAGCCTGGTGATCATGGACGTGAAGACCGGTGAGATCCTCGCCATGGTCAACCAGCCGACCTACAACCCGAACAACCGTCGCAACCTGCAACCGGCGATGATGCGCAACCGCGCCATGATCGACGTGTTCGAGCCGGGTTCGACCATGAAAGCCATTTCCATGAGTGCCGCGATCGAAACCGGGCGCTGGAAACCGAGCGACACCGTCGAGGTGTACCCGGGCACTTTGCAGATTGGTAAATACACCATCAAGGACGTCTCCAAGTCCGAAGGCCCGGTGCTTGACCTGACCGGCATCCTGATCAACTCCAGTAACGTCGGCATGAGTAAGGTCGCGTTCGATATCGGCGGCGAAACCATCTTCCGCCTCGCGCAGAAAGTCGGCCTCGGCCAGGACACCGGTCTCGGCTTCCCGGGCGAACGCGTCGGCAACCTGCCGAACTACCGCGAATGGCGCAAGGCTGAAACCGCCACGCTGTCCTACGGCTACGGTATTTCCGTGACCGCGATCCAGCTGGTCCACGCCTTCTCGGCCCTGGCCAACAACGGTCGTCTCGCACCGCTGACCCTGATCAAAACCGACAAACCAGCGCAAACCACGCAAGTGCTGCCGGAAGCCGTCGCGAAAACCATGCAGACCATGCTGACTCAGGTGATCGAAGCCCCGCGCGGTGTATTCCGTGCGCAAGTGCCGGCGTATCACGTGGGCGGCAAGTCGGGTACTGCGCGCAAGACGTCGGTGGGCACCAAAGGCTACGCCGAGAATTCCTACCGCTCGCTGTTCGCCGGCTTCGGCCCGATGAGCGATCCGCGCTACGCAATCGTGGTGGTGATCGATGAACCGACCAAAGCCGGTTACTACGGTGGTCTGGTATCGGCCCCGGTGTTCAGCAAAGTGATGTCCGGGACGCTGCGCCTGATGAACATCACCCCGGACAACCTGCCACCGACGCAAACCGCTAACGCCACACCGGTCGTTCCACTGAAAGCCAATGGAGGGCGCGGCTAATGTCTTTGAGCCTGAACAAGATTTTCGCCCACGCCGGCCGCGATCTGTTGATCCGCGAGCTGACCCTGGACAGCCGTAACGTGCGGGCTGGCGATCTGTTTCTCGCCGTTCCTGGCGGCAAGCTCGACGGGCGCGCGCACATCGCCGATGCCTTGCAACGCGGTGCTGCTGCCGTGGCTTACGAAGTCGAAGGCGCTACCGTTTTGCCGATCACCGACGTGCCGCTGATTCCGGTCAAAGGCTTGGCGGCGCAGCTGTCGGACATCGCCGGTCGCTTTTATGGCGACCCGAGCCGGCACCTGAACCTGGTTGGCGTGACCGGCACCAACGGCAAGACCAGCGTCACGCAATTGGTTGCACAAGCCCTGGATTTGCTCGGCCAGCATTGCGGCATTGTCGGCACCCTGGGTACCGGCTTCTACGGTGCACTGGAAAGTGGCCTGCACACCACGCCGAACCCGATCGCCGTGCAAGCGACCATGGCTGACCTGAAAAAGGCCGGCGCCAAAGCCGTCGCCATGGAAGTGTCTTCCCACGGCCTGGACCAAGGCCGCGTGACCGCGCTGGCATTCGATGTGGCGGTGATGACCAACCTGTCCCGCGATCACCTCGATTACCACGGCACCATGCAAGCCTACGGCGAAGCCAAGGCCAAGCTGTTTGCCTGGAATGATTTGAAGTGCCGGGTGATCAATCTCGACGACGAGTTCGGCCGCCAACTGGCTGCGGACAAACGTGAGTCGCGCCTTATTACCTACAGCCTGGAAGATGCCAGCGCTTACCTGTATTGCCGTGAAGCGCAGTTCGATGACGAAGGCGTGCGCGCCACGCTGGTCACGCCGCAGGGCGAACACCATTTGCGCAGCACCTTGCTCGGTCGTTTCAACCTGAGCAACGTGCTGGCCGCCGTCGGCGCCTTGCTCGGCCTGGACTACGCGCTGGACGAAATCCTCAAGGTCCTGCCGAAACTCGAAGGCCCGGCCGGTCGCATGCAACGCTTGGGCGGCGGCACTCAGCCGCTGGTGGTCGTCGATTACGCCCACACCCCGGACGCGCTGGAAAAAGTCTTGATGGCCCTGCGTCCACACGCCAAAGGCCGTTTGTTGTGCCTGTTTGGCTGTGGCGGCGATCGCGATCGCGGCAAGCGTCCGCTGATGGCCGAAGTGGTCGAACGTCTGGCCGACGGTGTGCTGGTCACCGATGACAACCCTCGCACCGAAGATCCTTCGTTGATTTTCGATGACATCCGCGCCGGTTTCACCGCTGTGGATAAAGTCACCTTTGTCGCTGGCCGTGGGCAGGCGATTGCCCAGTTGATCGCCAGTGCTTCGGCGGATGACGTGATTGTCCTGGCCGGTAAAGGTCACGAGGACTATCAGGAAATCAACGGCGAGCGTCACGCTTTCTCCGATCTGGTCGAGGCCGATCACGCCTTGACCGCATGGGAGGTGGCCCATGCTTAAAGCGTTGAAACTGAGTGAGCTGACTGGCGCACTGAATGCACGATTGATCGCAGCCGATGCCACGTTCGATGGCGTCAGCATCGACAGCCGCGCGATCAAACCGGGCCAACTGTTTATTGCCCTGACTGGTCCGCGCTTCGACGGTCATGACTATTTGAACGACGTTGCCAGCAAAGGCGCGGTTGCCGCTCTGGTCGAGCGCGAAGTCGCCGATAGCGCGCTGCCGCAATTGCTGGTCAAGGACACCCGCCAGGCGTTGGGCCAACTGGGCGCGATGAACCGTGCCGCGTTTACCAACCCGGTCGCGGCGATCACCGGTTCCAGCGGCAAAACCACGGTCAAGGAAATGCTCGCCAGCATCCTGCGCACGCGCGGTCCGGTCCTGGCGACCCGTGGCAACCTGAACAACGACCTCGGCGTCCCGCTGACCCTGCTCGAACTCGCGCCGGAACATACCTCCGCCGTTATTGAACTTGGTGCGTCGCGTCTCGGCGAAATTGCCTACACCGTCGGCATGACCAAGCCGCACGTGGCCGTGCTCAACAACGCCGGGACCGCCCACGTCGGCGAGTTTGGCGGGCCGGAAAAAATCGTTGAAGCCAAGGGCGAGATCATTGAAGGGCTGGAGGCCGATGGCGTCGCTGTGCTCAATCTTGACGACAAGGCGTTCGGCATCTGGAAGGCCCGTGCGGCCGGTCGCAAAGTCCTGACATTCGCCCTGAACAACCCAAGCGCCGACTTCTATGCCAGCGACCTGGATCGCGATGCGCGCGGTTGCCCGGCCTTCAACCTGCACAGTCCTGAAGGAGTGGAGCGCGTTCAACTGAACCTGCTCGGCACTCATAACGTTACCAATGCCATGGCCGCCGCCGCTGCCGCACACGCCTTGGGCGTGTCGCTGTTCGGCATCGCCACCGGCCTCGGCGCGGTGCAACCGGTCAAGGGCCGCACCGTCGCGCAACTGGCCAGCAATGGCATGCGCGTGATCGATGACACGTACAACGCGAACCCCACCTCCATGTGCGCCGCCGTTGATATACTCGCCGGCTTTTCCGGCCGCACCGTTCTGGTGCTCGGAGATATCGGCGAACTGGGCGATTGGGCAGAGCAGGGGCACCGCGATGTGGGTGAGTACGCCCGCGGCAAGGTTTCCGCGCTTTACGCCGTTGGGCCACTGATGGCTCACGCCGTGAACGCTTTCGGTCCACAGGCCTTTCACTTCAGCACTCAGGCTGAGCTGATCAAGGCCTTGGGCGCCGAGCAAGACACAAACACCACCATTTTGATCAAGGGCTCGCGCAGCGCTGCGATGGAAAATATTGTCGCCGCTTTGTGCGGGTCCAGTCTGGAGAAACATTAATGCTGCTGCTGCTAGCGGAGTATCTGCAACAGTTCTACAAAGGCTTCGCGGTCTTTCAGTACCTGACCCTGCGCGGGATCCTCGGTGTGCTGACCGCGCTGGTTTTGTCGCTGTGCTATGGCCCGTGGATGATCCGCACTTTGCAGAACCGTCAGATCGGTCAATCCGTTCGCCACGACGGTCCACAATCGCACTTGTCCAAGTCGGGCACCCCGACGATGGGCGGTGCACTGATCCTGTCGTCCATCGGCGTCAGCACCTTGCTCTGGGCTGACCTGAGCAACCGTTATGTCTGGACCGTGTTGCTGGTGACGTTGCTGTTCGGCGCTATCGGCTGGGTCGACGACTATCGCAAAGTGATCGAGAAAAACTCCAAAGGCCTTCCGAGCCGCTGGAAATATTTCTGGCAGTCGGTGTTCGGCCTGGGCGCAGCGATCTTCCTTTATATGACCGCTGCGACGCCGGTGGAAACGACCCTGATCCTGCCGATGCTCAAGGACTACAGCATTCCGCTGGGCATAGGCTTCGTCGTTCTGACCTATTTCGTGATCGTCGGCTCGAGCAACGCGGTCAACCTGACCGACGGCCTCGACGGTCTGGCGATCATGCCGACGGTGATGGTCGGCGGCGGTCTTGGCATCTTCTGCTACCTGTCCGGTAACGTGAAATTCGCTGAATACCTGCTGATTCCGTATGTGCCGGGCGCCGGTGAGTTGATCGTGTTCTGCGGTGCCTTGATCGGTGCGGGCCTCGGTTTCCTCTGGTTCAACACCTATCCGGCGCAGGTCTTCATGGGCGACGTCGGCGCGCTGGCGCTGGGCGCGGCCCTGGGCACCATCGCGGTAATCGTCCGTCAGGAAATCGTCCTGTTCATCATGGGCGGCGTGTTCGTGATGGAAACCCTGTCCGTGGTTATCCAGGTTGCTTCTTTCAAGCTGACCGGTCGCCGTGTGTTTCGCATGGCACCCATTCACCACCATTTTGAACTCAAGGGCTGGCCCGAG
The DNA here is from genome assembly GCF_029959925.1 of Pseudomonas sp. PS02303. Classification (NCBI taxonomy): domain Bacteria; kingdom Pseudomonadati; phylum Pseudomonadota; class Gammaproteobacteria; order Pseudomonadales; family Pseudomonadaceae; genus Pseudomonas; species Pseudomonas sp. PS02303. The sequence goes on along the minus strand of NZ_JASCOM010000020.1, from coordinate 21,087 downwards.
CCGCGTGTGATCGTCCGTTTCTGGATCATCACCGTGATTCTCGTACTGGTCGGCCTTGCCACCCTGAAGCTGAGGTAGAACGAGTGTCTCTGATCGCTTCTGACCACTTCCGCATCGTTGTCGGCCTCGGCAAGAGCGGCATGTCCCTGGTTCGCTTCCTGGCGAACCGGGGCACGTCGTTTGCTGTGGCCGATACGCGGGAAAATCCACCGGAACTGGCCACGCTCAAGCGTGACTATCCGCACGTGGAAGTGCGTTGTGGCGAGCTGGACGTCGAGTTCCTGTGCCGTGCCGACGAACTCTACGTGAGCCCCGGCCTGGCGCTGGCGACTCCGGCCCTGCAGGCTGCCGCCGCCCGTGGCGTGAAATTGTCCGGTGATATCGAGCTGTTCGCGCGTAACGCGAAGGCGCCGATTGTCGCCATCAGCGGCTCCAACGCGAAAAGCACTGTCACCACCCTGGTCGGCGAGATGGCGGTGGCGGCGGGCAAGCGTGTCGCTGTCGGTGGCAACCTCGGTACGCCGGCGCTGGATTTGCTCAGCGACGACGTCGAGTTGTACGTGATGGAGTTGTCGAGCTTCCAGCTCGAAACCACCGATCAACTCAACGCCGAAGTGGCGACCGTGCTCAACGTCAGTGAAGACCACATGGACCGCTACAGCGGTCTGCCGGCCTATCACCTGGCCAAGCACCGGATCTTCCGTGGCGCGAAACAGTTTGTGGTCAACCGTCAGGACGCCCTGAGCCGTCCGCTGATGGGCGAGGGCCAGCCTTGCTGGACCTTCGGTTTGAGCAAGCCCGATTTCAAGGCTTTCGGTATCCGCGAAGAAGACGGCGAGAAGTACCTGGCCTTCGAATTCCAGAACCTGATGCCGGTGCGCGAGTTGAAAATTCGTGGCGCCCACAACCAGTCCAACGCGTTGGCAGCATTGGCCCTGGGCCATGCCGTCGGCCTGCCGTTCGACGCCATGCTCTCGAGCCTGCGCACCTTCGCCGGGTTGGAACATCGTTGCCAGTGGGTTCGTGAGCTGGACGGCGTGAGCTATTACAACGATTCCAAAGCCACCAACGTCGGTGCCGCACTGGCGGCCATCGAAGGCCTGGGTGCGGACATCGACGGCAAACTCGTGCTGATCGCCGGTGGCGATGGCAAGGGTGCCGAATTCAAGGATTTGCGTGACCCGGTGGCAGCCAATTGCCGCGCCGTGGTCCTGATGGGCCGTGACTCCGACTTGATCGGCCAGGCCATCGGCGATGCCGTGCCGCTGATTCGCGTCGGTTCGCTGGATGAAGCGGTTGCCCAATGCCGCGCCATCGCCGAACCGGGTGACGCCGTGCTGCTGTCGCCCGCCTGCGCCAGTTTCGACATGTTCAAGAATTACGAAGACCGTGGTCACCAGTTCGTCCGCGCCGTGGAGGATCTGGTATGAGCCTGATGAACATCATCAAGCCTTATCCGTCGCCGATCATCACCGGACGCGGGATCGACCTCGACTTCCCGATGCTCGCCGGTTGCCTGGCCTTGATCGGTCTCGGGCTGGTGATGATTGCCTCGGCGTCGACCGAAGTGGCGGCCGTGCAGTCGGGCAGTGCCCTGTACTACATGATTCGCCACTTGATCTACATCGTGCTGGGCCTGGGTGCCTGCGTCGTCACCATGATGATTCCGATCGCCACCTGGCAGCGCCTGGGCTGGCTGATGCTGCTCGGCGCATTCGGTTTGCTGGTGATGGTGATCATCCCGGGGATCGGCCGTGAAGTGAACGGTTCGATGCGCTGGATCGGTTTCAGTTTCTTCAACGTCCAGCCATCCGAGATCGCCAAGGTATTCGTGGTGATCTACCTCGCCGGTTATCTGGTGCGTCGCCAGAAAGAAGTGCGGGAAAGCTGGATGGGCTTTTTCAAGCCGTTCATCGTGCTGCTGCCCATGGCCGGTCTGTTGCTGATGGAACCGGACTTCGGCGCCACCGTTGTCATGATGGGAGCGGCGGCGGCGATGCTGTTCCTCGGCGGGGTCGGACTGTTCCGTTTCTCCTTGATGGTGGTCCTGGCGGTCGGGGCGGTGGTGCTGTTGATTCAAGTTCAGCCGTATCGAATGGCGCGTCTGACCAACTTTGCCGATCCATGGGCCGACCAGTTCGGTGCCGGCTATCAGTTGTCGCAGGCGTTGATCGCGTTTGGTCGCGGCGAATGGCTGGGCGTTGGCCTGGGCAACAGCGTGCAGAAACAGTTCTACCTGCCGGAAGCCCACACCGACTTCGTGTTCTCAGTCCTTGCCGAAGAGCTGGGTGCCGTGGGTTCCTTGTGCACGGTGGCGTTGTTCGTCTTTGTTTGCGTGCGTGGCATGTACATCGGCTATTGGGCCGAGAAGGCCAAGCAATTCTTCGCCGCCTACATCGCTTATGGCCTGTCGTTCCTGTGGATCGGCCAGTTCCTGATCAACATCGGGGTGAACGTCGGCCTGTTGCCGACCAAAGGCCTGACCCTGCCGTTCCTCAGTTATGGCGGCAGTTCGTTGGTGATTTGCGGTGCCTGTCTCGGCTTGTTGTTGCGCATCGAGTGGGAGAGTCGAACCCACCTGGGCAGCGAAGAGATGGAGTTCCATGAGAGCGACTTCGCCGAGGAGCCGACCCATGGGCGCTAACGTCTTGATCATGGCGGGCGGTACCGGTGGCCACGTGTTCCCGGCGCTGGCGTGCGCCCGCGAATTCCAGGCCCGCGGTTACACCGTGCACTGGCTCGGAACACCGCGCGGGATCGAGAACGACCTGGTGCCGATGGCCGGTATCGAGCTGCATCGGATCAACGCCACCGGTCTGCGCGGCAAGGGCAAGTTGTCCCTGCTCAAGGCGCCGTTCATGGTGCTTAAATCCGTCTGGCAGGCGCGGGCGATCATTCGTCAGCTGCGGCCAGTGTGTGTGGTCGGCTTCGGTGGTTATGTGACCGGCCCCGGTGGCGTTGCAGCCAAACTGGCCGGCGTGCCGGTGATCGTTCATGAACAGAACGCCGTGGCCGGTACCGCCAATCGGTTGCTGGTGCCGTTGGCCGCCCGAGTCTGTGAAGCGTTCCCCGACACCTTTACCCTGTCGGACAGCCGTCGGACCACCGGTAACCCGGTGCGCACCGAGCTGTTCCTCGAAACACAGCGCCCCGCCCTGGCGGGTCGCAAGGCGCGTTTGCTGATTCTGGGCGGAAGCCTGGGCGCAGAGCCGTTGAACAAGTTGCTGCCTGAAGCCCTGTCGCAAGTCGCCCCCGACCTGCGCCCGGAAGTGTTTCATCAGGCCGGCAAAAACCACGATGAAGTGACTGCAGAGCGCTATCGCGCGGCTGGCGTCGAGGCGCAAGTGCAGCCTTTCATCAAAGACATGGCCCAAGCCTATGGCTGGGCCGACCTGGTGGTGTGCCGCGCAGGCGCATTGACCATCAGTGAGCTGGCTGCCGCCGGTCTGCCCTCGATGCTGGTGCCATTGCCCCACGCGATCGACGATCACCAGACCCGCAACGCCGATTATTTGGCCCGTGAAGGCGCTGCCTTCCTGATGCCGCAAAGAACGACTGGCGCAGCGGATCTTGCCGCACGCCTGACAGAGGTCCTGATGCAACCACAACGACTCAACGACATGGCCACTGCGGCACGCCGCCTGGCCAAACCCGATGCCACCCGTAACGTGGTCGATACCTGCCTGGAGGTGGCCCATGGTTGAGAAGCAGAAAGCCATGCCGCAACCGGAAATGCGCCGAATCCGTCGCATCCACTTCGTCGGCATCGGCGGCGTGGGCATGTGCGGCATCGCCGAAGTGTTGTTGAACCTGGGCTATGAAGTGTCCGGTTCCGACCTGAAAGCTTCGCCTGTGACCGAGCGTCTCGAGTCTTTTGGCGCGCACATCTTTATCGGTCACCGTGCTGAAAACGCCGCTGCCGCTGACGTGCTGGTGGTATCCAGCGCCGTGAACACGTCCAACCCGGAAGTCGCCACCGCGCTGGAACGTCGCATCCCTGTGGTGCCACGCGCAGAAATGCTGGCCGAGCTGATGCGCTATCGCCACGGCATCGCCGTCGCCGGTACGCACGGCAAAACCACCACCACCAGCCTGATCGCTTCGGTGTTCGCGGCCGGTGGCCTGGACCCGACGTTCGTCATCGGTGGCCGCCTGAATGCCGCGGGCACCAATGCCCAGCTTGGCACCAGCCGCTACCTGATCGCCGAAGCCGACGAAAGCGACGCCAGTTTCCTGCACTTGCAGCCGCTGGTGGCCGTGGTCACCAACATCGACGCCGACCACATGGCGACCTATGACGGTGACTTCAACAAACTGAAGAAAACCTTCGTCGAGTTCCTCCACAACCTGCCGTTCTACGGTCTGGCGGTGGTGTGCCTGGACGATCCGGTGGTGCGTGAAATCCTGCCGCTGGTGAAACGCCCGACGGTCACCTATGGCTTCGGCGATGACTGCGACGTGCGCGCCATCAATGTGCGCCAGCAAGGCATGCAGACCTTCTTTACCGTACTGCGCCCTGATCGCGAGCCGCTGGATGTCTCGGTGAACATGCCGGGTAACCACAACGTGCTGAACGCGCTGGCCACCATCTGCATCGCCACCGACGAGGGCGTCAGCGATGAAGCCATCGTCCAGGGCCTGTCCGGCTTCCAGGGTGTCGGTCGACGCTTCCAGGTCTACGGCGAACTGCCGGTCGATGGCGGCAACGTCATGCTGGTCGATGATTACGGTCACCACCCGACCGAAGTCGCGGCCGTGATCCAGGCCGTCCGCGGTGGCTGGCCGGAGCGCCGTCTGGTGATGGTTTACCAGCCGCACCGTTACAGCCGTACCCGCGACCTGTACGACGATTTCGTCAATGTACTGGCCGATGCCAACGTCTTGCTGCTGATGGAAGTCTACCCGGCCGGTGAAGAACCGATTCCGGGCGCCGACAGCCGCAAGCTGTGCAACAGCATTCGTCAGCGCGGTCAGCTCGACCCGATCTACATCGAGCGCGGAGTCGACCTCGCGCCACTGGTCAAGCCGCTGCTGCGTGCCGGCGACATACTGCTGTGCCAGGGCGCCGGTGATATCGGTGGTCTCGCCCCGAAACTGTTGGCCAGTCCGCTATTTGCGGGTGCTGTTGCCGCGCCGACTGTGGGGAAGTTGAAATGACTGCTGCCTACGCCAACCTCGTCTCCACGGTCGCGCCGAAAGACTTCGGCCGCGTCGCCGTGCTGTTCGGCGGCAAGAGTGCCGAGCGTGAGGTGTCCCTGAAGTCGGGCAACGCGGTACTCGACGCGCTGCTGAGCGCCGGTGTGGATGCGTTCGGCCTCGATGTGGGCGATGACCTGCTGCAGCGTTTGCTGAACGAAAAGATCGACCGCGCCTTCGTCATCCTCCACGGTCGTGGCGGTGAAGACGGCAGCATGCAGGGCCTGCTCGAATGCCTGGGTATTCCCTACACCGGCAGCGGCATTTTGGCTTCGGCACTGGCCATGGACAAGCTGCGGACCAAACAGGTCTGGCACAGCCTCGGCATCCCGACGCCACGTCACGCGGTACTGAGCTCTGAGGCTGATTGTATTTCGGCAGCGACGGAACTGGGCTTCCCTTTGATCGTCAAACCGGCCCATGAAGGTTCAAGTATCGGGATGGCCAAAGTGACGTCCGCGTCGGAATTGATCGACGCCTGGAAAGCGGCCAGTACCTACGATTCGCAAGTGTTGGTCGAGCAATGGATTCAAGGTCCGGAGTTCACCATCGCCACCCTGCGTGACCAGGTGTTGCCACCGATTGCCCTGGGCACCACGCACAGCTTCTACGACTACGACGCCAAGTACGTGGCTTCCGATACTCAGTACCGGATCCCGTGTGGCCTGGACAGCACCAAGGAAAAAGAATTGATGGACCTCACGGCGAAAGCCTGTGAGGCGCTGGGTATCGCCGGTTGGGGCAGGGCAGACGTGATGCAGGACGCCGACGGGCAGTTCTGGTTCCTCGAAGTCAACACCGCACCGGGCATGACCGATCACAGCCTGGTGCCGATGGCGGCCCGTGCCGCCGGTCTGGATTTCCAGCAACTGGTTCTGGCGATTCTGGCCGCAAGTATCGAGGCGCGGGGTTAAGACCATGCAAGGCGCACAGCTGAGACATCAGCCCCCTCCAGCACCCGGCCGCAAGCCGGTGCCACGGGGTGCGAGCCGAATGGTGGCCAAAGAGCCGATGTCTGCGCGCCTGCCGAAAGCCAATTTTGGTTTTCTGAAAAGCCTGTTCTGGCCGGTGATGTTGGTTGCGCTGGGGTTCGGCACTTACGAAGGCGCGCAGCGTTTGCTGCCCTACGCCGACCGGCCGATCACCAAAGTCGCTGTGCAGGGTGACTTGAGTTACATCAGCCAGCAAGCGGTGCAGCAGCGAATCGCCCCTTATGTGGCGTCGAGCTTCTTCACCATCGATCTTGCGAGCATGCGCACCGAACTTGAAACGATGCCATGGATTGCCCACGCCGAAGTGCGTCGGGTGTGGCCGGATCAAGTAGTGATCCGCCTGGAAGAACAACTGCCGATAGCCCGTTGGGGCGATGAATCGCTGTTGAACAACCAGGGCCAGGCGTTCACCCCGCGTGAGCTGGCCAATTACGAACATTTGCCACAGCTGTTCGGCCCACAACGGGCGCAACAGCAAGTGATGCAGCAATACCAGGTGCTGAGCCAGATGCTCAGGCCGATGGGCTTCTCGATTGCACGCCTGGAGTTGCGTGAACGAGGCAGCTGGTTCCTGACCACCGGCGCCGGCAGCGCGGGCCCGGGGATCGAACTGCTGCTGGGACGCGGCAAGCTGGTGGAAAAGATGCGCCGCTTCATTGCCATCTACGACAAGACGCTTAAAGAACAGATTACGAACATTGCGCGCATCGATCTGCGCTACGCCAACGGCCTTGCTGTTGGCTGGCGGGAACCTGTAGCGCCCACGACAGCCCAACCCGCTGTCGCGAAGAATTAAGAAGAGGCAGGACCCATGGCAAACGTGCAAAGCGGCAAAATGATCGTCGGTCTCGATATCGGCACCTCCAAGGTGGTGGCGCTGGTCGGCGAGGTCTCGGACGACGGCACGCTCGAAATCGTCGGGATCGGCACTCATCCGTCCCGTGGCCTGAAGAAAGGCGTGGTGGTGAACATCGAGTCCACCGTGCAATCGATCCAGCGCGCGATCGAAGAAGCGCAGTTGATGGCCGGTTGCCGGATTCACTCGGCGTTCGTCGGCGTGGCCGGCAATCACATCCGCAGCCTGAACTCCCACGGCATCGTGGCGATTCGTGATCGCGAAGTCAGCTCCGCCGACCTTGAGCGTGTCCTCGACGCCGCCCAGGCCGTGGCGATCCCGGCTGACCAGCGCGTACTGCACACCTTGCCGCAGGATTACGTGATCGATAACCAGGAAGGCGTTCGTGAGCCGCTGGGCATGTCGGGCGTGCGTCTGGAAGCCAAGGTTCACGTGGTGACCTGCGCCGTCAATGCCGCACAGAACATTGAAAAATGCGTGCGTCGCTGCGGTCTGGAAATCGACGACATCATTCTCGAGCAACTGGCGTCGGCCTATTCGGTCCTGACCGACGACGAGAAAGAGCTGGGCGTGTGCCTGGTGGACATCGGCGGCGGCACCACCGACATCGCGATCTTCACCGAAGGCGCGATCCGTCACACCGCGGTGATCCCGATTGCGGGCGACCAGGTGACCAACGACATCGCCATGGCGTTGCGCACCCCGACCCAGTACGCCGAAGAAATCAAGATTCGCTACGCCTGCGCCCTGGCCAAGCTGGCCGGTGCCGGTGAAACCATCAAGGTGCCAAGTGTTGGCGACCGTCCACCGCGCGAGCTGTCCCGCCAGGCCCTGGCCGAAGTGGTCGAGCCGCGTTACGACGAACTGTTCACGCTGATCCAGGCCGAACTGCGCCGTAGTGGCTACGAAGACCTGATCCCGGCCGGCATCGTGCTGACCGGCGGTACCTCGAAAATGGAAGGCGCGGTCGAACTGGCCGAAGAGATCTTCCACATGCCGGTCCGCCTGGGCGTGCCCCATGGCGTCAAGGGCCTGGACGACGTGGTCCGCAACCCGATTTATTCCACCGGCGTAGGCCTGTTGATGTACGGCCTGCAGAAGCAGTCCGACGGGATTTCGTTCTCGGGCATCAGCAGCCGCGACAGCTACAGCAATGAAGAACCGAAAGCCGCCTTGCTCGATCGCATCAAGAGCTGGGTACAAGGCAACTTCTGACGAAGCAGATTCAAGCGGCAAGCTACAAGCCGCAAGAGCAAGCAGTAAAAGCGACAAGCAGTAAAAGCAGTAGGCGAAAAAACTAGAGAACGTAAAGGAGAGGGAAAATGTTCGAACTCGTAGACAACATCCCCGCAAGCCCGGTTATTAAAGTTATCGGTGTTGGCGGAGGCGGCGGCAACGCCGTCAACCACATGGTCAAGAGCAACATTGAAGGCGTTGAATTCATCTGCGCCAACACTGATGCCCAGGCGCTGAAATCCATCGGCGCGCGGACCATCCTGCAATTGGGTACCGGCGTTACCAAAGGTCTGGGCGCCGGCGCCAACCCTGAAGTAGGTCGTCAGGCCGCTCTCGAAGACCGTGAGCGCATTGCCGAAGTCCTGCAGGGCACCAATATGGTGTTCATCACCACCGGCATGGGCGGTGGTACCGGTACCGGTGCTGCGCCGATCATTGCTGAAGTGGCCAAGGAAATGGGGATTCTCACCGTTGCGGTGGTGACTCGTCCGTTCCCGTTCGAAGGCCGCAAGCGTATGCAGATCGCCGACGAAGGTATTCGTCTGCTGTCTGAAAGCGTCGACTCGTTGATCACCATTCCCAACGAGAAGCTGCTGACCATCCTCGGTAAAGACGCCAGCCTGCTGTCGGCTTTCGCCAAGGCCGACGATGTACTGGCCGGTGCCGTTCGCGGTATCTCCGACATCATCAAGCGTCCGGGCATGATCAACGTCGACTTTGCCGACGTACGGACTGTAATGAGCGAAATGGGCATGGCGATGATGGGCACTGGCTGCGCCAGCGGTCCGAACCGTGCACGTGAGGCCACTGAAGCGGCCATTCGCAACCCGTTGCTCGAAGACGTGAACCTGCAAGGTGCACGCGGCATCCTGGTGAACATCACCGCCGGTCCTGACCTGTCCCTGGGTGAGTACTCCGACGTGGGTAGCATCATCGAAGCCTTCGCTTCCGAGCACGCGATGGTCAAGGTCGGTACCGTTATCGATCCGGACATGCGCGACGAACTGCACGTGACTGTGGTTGCCACCGGTCTGGGCGCGAAAATCGAGAAGCCTGTGAAGGTCATCGACAACACCGTTCACACCTCCATGGCCTCCCAGCCGCAACAATCGGCGCCCGCTCGTCAGGAACAACCGGCGGTAAATTACCGTGACCTGGACCGTCCGACCGTCATGCGCAACCAGGCTCAGGCCGGTGCTGCGACTGCCGCGAAGATGAATCCGCAAGATGATCTGGATTACCTGGACATCCCGGCTTTCCTGCGTCGTCAGGCTGATTGATGGAATGTATCAGGGCTATGAAGGTGATTGGTGTTCAGCAAAGGTCTGGTCTGCTATTATCGCCAGCCTTTGTTGATACCAGTTCGCAATTTGCGCTGAAGCGGCCCAAGCCATGATTAAACAACGCACACTGAAAAATATTATCCGTGCTACAGGTGTAGGCCTGCACTCCGGGGAGAAGGTTTACCTGACCCTCAAGCCTGCACCTATCGACACCGGCATTGTGTTTGTTCGTGCCGACCTCGACCCTGTGGTGCAGATTCCTGCCCGCGCGGAAAACGTTGGTGAAACCACGATGTCGACCACATTGGTCAGTGGCGACACCAAAGTGGATACGGTGGAGCACTTGCTCTCGGCCATGGCTGGCCTGGGCATCGATAACGCCTACGTCGAGCTCTCCGCGTCCGAAGTCCCGATCATGGATGGTAGCGCTGGACCTTTCGTATTCCTGATTCAATCGGCCGGCCTGGAAGAACAGGACGCACCGAAGAAGTTCATCCGGATCCTGCGGGAAGTGACAGTGGAAGACGGCGACAAGCGCGCCACTTTCGTCCCTTTCGAAGGCTTCAAGGTGAGTTTCGAGATCGATTTCGATCACCCGGTTTTCCGTAACCGCACACAAAGTGCAAGCGTGGATTTTTCCAGCACTTCGTTCGTAAAAGAAGTCAGCCGCGCCCGTACCTTTGGTTTCATGAGTGACATCGAGTACTTGCGCAAGCACAACCTCGCACTCGGCGGCAGCGTTGAAAACGCTATTGTGGTCGACGCGGATGGTGTACTGAACGAAGACGGCCTTCGCTATGAAGACGAATTCGTGAAGCACAAGATCCTCGATGCAATTGGTGACCTCTACCTGCTGGGCAATAGCCTGATTGGTGAGTTCAAGGGCTTCAAGTCCGGACATGCATTGAACAACCAGCTGCTGCGCAAGTTGATTGAGCAGACAGATGCTTGGGAAGTCGTGACTTTCGAAGACGCCAGCACTGCACCGATCTCTTACATGCGTCCCGTAGCGGCCGTGTAAGTCAAAAACCTCTCTAGTTTTTAAAGGCTGCCTTCGGGTGGCCTTTTTTTATGCCCGCGGGAAAGAGGTAGACCGAGCGCCATTGTAGGAGCTAGCGGTGCGGCGATCCGACGTGCCCGCGAAGAGGCCAGTAGCGACACCGCAGATTTCAAGCCGTGGCGACCACCCGATTCCGTCCGTTTTCCTTGGCCTGATACAACGCCTTGTCCGCCGCAAACAGCAAACTCTCCAGGCTGATATCCGTCGCTGTCGTCCAGGTGCTGATCCCGATACTGACAGTCATCGGCCCATCAGCTCCCTCAACCAGCGGCAACTGCTCAACGGCCTTGCGGATATTTTCGGCAATCTGCCGCGCACCGGCGCTATCGGTTTCCGCCAGGATCACCGAAAACTCCTCGCCGCCATAACGGGCAGCCAGGTCCGCCGGTCGTCGCACGTGGGCGCTGATAACGTTGGCCAGCGAGCGCAGCGCTTCGTCACCGGCCTGATGGCCATGGCGGTCGTTGAACGCTTTGAAATGGTCGGCATCAATCATCATCAGTGACAAAGGCATGCCGGAACGTTGAGCGCGAAACCATTCATGGCGCAGGGCCTGATCCAGCGTTCGGCGGTTGGCCAGCCCCGTCAACGCATCGGTGGCGGCCAGTTGCGCCAGTTCGTGTTCGGCATTGTGACGCCGGCGCAATTCCCGGCGCAGCACCCACGTCAGCCACAGCAGGCTCACGCACAAGGCGGCGGTTGCAGAGCTGACCACCACTGCAGTGCGTTTCCAGGCCGAAAAGACTTCATCACTGGACAGTGCAACGATGACGATCAACGGTAAATTTCCGACCTTGGAAAAGGTGTACAGACGCTTGTCACGGTATAGATCGGACATGCTGGTGAAGCTGCCGTTGCCTTCTTTGACGATGCGCTGGAAATTGGGGCGGTTACTGAAATCCTTGCCGATCAGCTCTTCGGCCAGGCGTGGTTGCTGGGCCAGGAGAATCCCGTTCTTGCTGATCAGATTGACCGTGCTGTCGCGGCCGATGCTCAAACTGTTGAACAACTGATCGAAGTAACTCAAGCGCATGGCGGCTTCGGCGACCCCCAGAAACTCACCCTGGGAGCCGCTCACCCGTCGACTGAAACTGATACGCCAATCGTGTTCGGCCGACCTGGCCCGGAAGGGCGGGCTGATGAACATGCCCGGGGCCGGGTTGTTCACGTGCGACTGGAAGTATTCGCGATCAGCGTAGTTGCCTTGCCTGGGTTCCACCGACGCCGAGTCGGCGATCACGTCGCCCTTGTTGTCGAGCAACAAAATGTCGCCCTTGTACGGCGCGGCGGTGGCGCGGTCGAAATAGGCCAGATGGCGAATGGTGGGAGAAACGCTCTTGAGATCTTCTCGCCGGGAGGCGGCGATCAAACCCAGCAGGGAAATATCATAGAGTTCGACATTGCGCAGCACATCGGCGTCGATCAATTGCACGATGTTGTTGGCGGCGCGAGCGGCGGACAACTCGGCGTTGGCGCGTTCACGGATCAGCAGGAAGGTCACAATGCTGAATATCGCAATCACCAACAGCACACTGCCGAGAGTCAGAAGTTGCTCCGATCGTGTCGAGCTGATCGGATGTTGAGATTTCTCATTGCTCACACTCATGGTTCTGACTTCTGCAAATAAGGCGTTATAAAAGTTTTTTACAAGAATCGGGCAGAGTTCCAGAAACCGGTCGCGTCCAGAGCGCTTGTATAAATGCCGGATAAAAAAAAGGCCAGCAAAAAAATGCTGGCCTTTTGCTTAGTGAAGCTTAGAAGACATTGAGCGGGTAGTCGACGATCACCCGGTATTCATCGGTGTCCTGATCCAGCGCGCCATAGCCATTGCCGCCGCGGTTGGTGGCCCATTGCATGCGCACCGCCAGATCCTTGGCCTTGCCGCCCTGGATCACATACTTGAGATCGATGTCGCGCTCCCAGTGCCTGGCGTTTTTGCCGTCGGCGCTGTACCACGAGGCGTAGCCGCGGCTGTCCGGATCGACTTTGGTCAGGTCCAGTTCGCCTCGGGAGTAGGACAGCGCCGAGGTCAGGCCGGGCAGGCCGAGACCGGCAAAGTCGTAGGCGTACTTGAGTTTCCACGAGCGCTCGTTCGGGCCGTTGAAGTCAGAATACTGCTGGGAGTTGTCGAGGAAGACGCTGTCGCCCTGGCTGATGTAGTCGAACGGCGTGTTGCCGTTGACCCGCTGATACGCCGCCGTAACGCTGTGAAAGCCCACGCCGACGGTGAAATGCAGGCTGTAGGCGTTGTTGTCGATGTGACCCAGCAGCGCATCGCCGGTGTCTTGCGTGTGATAGAAATGCAGGCCCGGGTTGAGGCTGACCAGGTCGTTCAGCGCGTAGGTGTAATCCAGGTCGTAGTAGTACTGGTTCCAGATGTCCTTGAGTTCGGAGGCGTACAGGCTGCTGGTCAACCCCGGCAGACCGCTCCACGCCACACCGGCCCAGTTCAGGTGCTGACTGTCGTCACCGTCTGCCAGGCTGCCGTAGGAGGTGCCGATGCGGGTGTGACCGCTCTGGTTGTACGGCTTGGTGAAGCTCGCCTGGCCACCTTCGATCAGGAAGCCGTCGAAGCTGTGGTTGGTCAGGCTGACCCCACGAAAGGTCTGCGGCAACATGCGGGTTTCGCCGCCGGCAATCACCGGGTTGGCGAGGAACAGGTCGCCGGCCTTCAACTCGGTATCAAAAGCACGCATTTTCAGCGTGCCACCCGCCGTTGAGAACGACCCAGGCGCTTTGCCGTTGCCATCGCTGATCGGCAGGATGCTCGAACCATCCGTGCCGCCACCGCCGTCGAGCTTGAGCCCCAGCATGGCGTGGGCATCAACGCCGAACCCGACGGTACCCTGGGTGAAACCCGATTCAAAGAGACCGAGGAAACCCTGACCCCACTCTATGTTGTCGTCCGCCTGCTGCAGGCGGTTGCGGTTCATGTAGTAGTTACGGACATTAAGGTTGAGGCTCGAACCTTCGACAAAACCTTCCTGACTGGATTCGTCGGCGGCGTAGGCGGCGGGGGTCATCGTTGCAGCGATTGCAATGAACAGCGGGTTGAAACGGAGAGGGAAACGCACTTGCGGTAAAGCTCCTTGGTCAACTAAACACTTCATACTCTTGAAGTGAAAAATGTTTCTTGTCAGTGAAGACGAACTGGACGGCGTTTAAACCACAACGAAAAAAAGCCGCTGATAGCAGCGGCTTTGAAGACAACTTTTCAAAGGGAAGAGCCGATGAAAAGTGTCGAGGGAAAAGGAGCAAACGGGTCGGATCAGCTGTCTTTATCAACCCGTGGTTGGCTTGAAGACATTGATGCTTGAGGGGTTTGCGCAGCCTCTTTAGCCTTGGCTGTCATTTCGCCCTGATGCTCTTCATACGAAGCGGCGCGTGCGGCATTGTGCGCGACGAAGGCCGGCGATTCTTCAGCCACGGTGAACGGAGACAGGAACAAAGAGGACAAAACGAAAGCGCTGGCAATACCCATAGTGTTGGACATCTTTAAAACCTTCTTGCTTGGCAAGTGCTGTTTGGTGCGGCAAAGATAAGGGGGATTGGACAGGGGAAAAAGAGCGGATTCATGAAAGGACTGTTGCGCTAAAAGCAACAGTAGCCAGCAGCGGGAAATGGCTTTTGTGGCGAGGGAGCTTGCTCGCGCTCGACTGCGCAGCAGTCGCAAACAACCCCCCGATTTTCCTGAGGAACCTGAGTGGCTGATTGGGGGGCTGCTACGCAGCCCAGCGCGAGCAAGCTCGCTCGCCACAGGGAAAGGGTCTAGACCGGGAGGTGGATGCCGAAGGTGTTCATGCCGTGATCACTGTGCACAAACACATCCCCGCCATGCATCAGCGCAATCGCCTTGACGATCGCCAACCCCAGCCCATGGTTATTCCCGCTGTTGCTGCGCGATGCGTCGACGCGATAAAAACGCTCGAACAATCGAGGCAAATGCTCGCTGGCAATCGGCGATCCGGGATTGGCCACGCCGATGCTCACCTGGTGCTCCTCGACCTCGATCCGCACCTCAATCACCTGCCCGGGCCCAGTGTGTTGCACCGCGTTACTCAGCAAATTGATCAACGCCCGGCGCAGATGCGCAATCTCGATCCGCACCTGCGCATCCCCACTGACCTGCACCTGGACCTGCGCATCCTCAAGAATGAAATCCAGGTATTCCAGAGTCGTGGCCACTTCGTCGGCCAGCGAGGTGGAAGTCAGTTTGGTCGCCTTGCTGCCCTGATCCGCGCTGGCAAGAAATAGCATGTCATTGATGATCGAACGCAGCCGTTCCAGCTCTTCGAGGTTCGATTGCAGCACTTCGAAGTAGTGTTCCGCCGAGCGTCCACGGGTCAGCGCGACCTGGGTCTGGCCGATCAGGTTGGTCAGCGGCGAGCGCAGTTCGTGGGCGACGTCGGCGTTGAACGACTCAAGCCGCGAATAGGCCTGCTCGACCCGCTCCAGTGTGGAGTTGAACGAATTGACGAACTGATTGAGCTCCGGCGGCAGTGGCGATAAGCGCAAACGCCCGGAACGCAACGGCGGTGCCAGGCGTTGGGCTTCCTGCGACAACTTGATCAAGGGTTTGAGGCCAATTCGCGCCACCCAATAACCCAGCGCCGAGGCCAGCAACACGCCAATAATTGCCAGGCTGATCAGCGCGATCAGCAGATGATGCTGGGTCTGGAAAAACGTCTCGGTGTCGATACCGATCATGAAACGCAGCGGCGGCCGTTGATCCTTGGCCGGGAACTGGCTGACTAGCACTTTCAGCGGATAAGGCTGGTCTGGCAACGTCATGTCGCGCATCCCCAGGGGCCCTTCGGCAAAGGCGCGGATCTGCGGTGTCAGGTTGCCGTATTCGTAGTGAGGGTCGCCGCTGATGATCCAGAAACTGATGCGCTTGTCTTCTTCGCCGAGCAACTTGAGCTTGTTGTTGATCTTCACCCAATGCTCCGGCGTGCCATATCGCCCGACGGTGGATTCGAGCACGCTGTAACGCGCGTCCAGCTCCGCCTCGGGCAGCAAACCCAGGCCTTTGTCGACCTGCTGGTACAAGGCCCAGCCGATCAACAGGAACACCAGCAGCGCCACCAGCGTGAACATCCCGCTCAGGCGCAGGGCAATCGAATTACTGGACACCGCGGCTCTCCAGCACATAACCCATGCCCCGGATCGTGTGCAGCAGTTTTTCGTCGAACGGCCCGTCGAGCTTGGCCCGCAGGCGTTTGATCGCGACTTCTACGACGTTCGCGTCGCTGTCGAAATTGATGTCCCAGACCATCTCGGCAATCGCCGTTTTCGAGAGGATTTCACCTTGCCGACGGGCCAAAACGCTGAGCAGCGAGAACTCCTTGGCGGTCAGGTCCAGGCGGGTGCCGGCGCGGGTGGCCTTGCGGCTGATCAAATCGATCCACAGGTCGGCGATGCTCACTTGCACGGGTTCGTGGCCGCCGCTGCGCCGGGTCAGCGCTTGCAGGCGCGCCACCAGTTCGAGGAAGGAAAACGGCTTGCCGAGGTAATCGTCGGCACCGTCGCGCAAGCCTTTGATGCGGTCTTCGACCCGTTCGCGGGCGGTGAGCATGATCACCGGGGTTTGCTTGCGCGCACGCAGCGCACGCAATACACCGAAGCCGTCGAGGCCCGGCAGCATGACGTCGAGGACGATCACCGCGTAGTCGCTTTCCAGCGCCAGGTGCAGGCCTTCGACGCCGTCGCGCGCCAGGTCCACGGTGTAACCCTGTTCCGTCAGGCCGCGGTGCAGATAGTCCGCGGTTTTTTCTTCGTCTTCGATAATCAGAACGCGCATGACCCCGCCTCAGTCTGTGGTTGCCAGCGCCGGCATCGGTGCGGGTTTGGGCTTATGGAAAAGCCGCTCAAGCCACAAGTATATGACCGGAGTGGTAAACAGCGTCAGCGCCTGGCTCACCAGCAAGCCGCCGACCACCGCGATGCCCAATGGCTGGCGCAGTTCGGCGCCGGTGCCGTAGCCGAGCATCAACGGCAGGGCGCCGAGCAGGGCGGCGAGGGTGGTCATGATGATCGGCCGGAACCGCGTGATACAGGCCTGGTAAATCGCCTCTTCCGGCGGCAAGCCACGATTGCGCTGGGCATCGAGAGCGAAGTCGATCATCAGGATGCCGTTTTTCTTGACGATGCCGATCAGCAACACCAGCCCGATCAGCGCCATGATCGAAAAGTCCTGGCCGCAGATCCACAGCATGATCACCGCGCCAAGCCCTGCCGATGGCAGCGTTGAAATAATGGTCAACGGATGGACGAAGCTCTCGTAGAGCACGCCGAGAATGATGTACACCGCCACCAGCGCCGCCAGGATCAACCACGGCTGGCTGGCCAGCGAACTCTGGAACGCTTGCGCCGCGCCCTGGAAGTTGCCGCTCATGGCGGCCGGCATGCCGATGTCGGCCTTGGCCTGGTTGAGCATGATCACCGCATCGCCCAACGCCACGCCGGGCGCCAGGTTGAACGACAAGTTGGCGGCCGGGAACATGCCGTCGTGGGCAATAGACAACGGGCCAACCGTTGGCGCATCGAATGTCGCCAGGGCCGACAGCGGCACCATTTCCCCGCTCAGCGGCGAGCGCAGGTAGAAATAATTGAGGCTTGCGGCCTTGCCGCGTTGCTGGGTGTCCAGTTCCAGGATCACGTTGTATTGGTTGATCTGGGTCTGGAATTCATTGATCTGCCGTTGGCCGAACGCATCGTACAGCGCTTCATCGACATCACTGGCGGTCAGGCCGAAACGCGCGGCGGCGCTGCGGTCAATGCTGATGTGGGTGATGCTGCCGCCCAGTTGCAGGTCGTTGGAAATATCGCGGAACGCCGGGTTGGCGCGCAGTTTTTCGGTCAGGCGTTGGGTCCAGGTGCTGAGCGTTGCGCCGTCGTTGCTCTTGAGCACGTATTGATACTGGGCGCGACTCGGGCCGGAGCTGAGGTTGATGTCCTGGCCGGCGCGCAGATAGAGCACGATGCCCGGGACTTTCATCAGTTTCGGACGGATCCGGTCGATGAACTGGCTGGCCGAGACGTCGCGGTCGCCGCGTTTTTTCAGGGAAATCCAGAAGCGGCCATTGGCGATGGTCTGGTTACTGCCCGAGACCCCGACCGAGTGGGAAAACGCCGCAACCGCTGGGTCTGCGGCGACGATTTCGGCCATCGCCAGGTGTTTTTTCACCATGTCGCCGTAGGAAATATCGGCGGCGGCTTCGGTGGTGCCGAGGACAAAACCGGTGTCCTGCACCGGGAAGAACCCCTTGGGAATAAAGATGTAACCGGCCACCGCCAGGCCCAGTGACAGAAAGAAAACTCCGATCATCAGTTTCTGGTGGGCGAGGGCACGGCGCAGCAGTTTTTCATAACCTGTCAGCAAACGTTCGCCAAACGTGGGTTTGCTGTGGGCGTGATGCACCGGGGCGCGCATGAACAGCGCGGCCAGGGTCGGCGCCAGCGTCAGCGACACCACCACCGAAATCATGATGGTCGAGGTCGCGGTCAGGGCGAATTCCTTGAACAGCCGCCCGACCACGCCACCCATGAACAGCAGCGGAATGAACGCCGCCACCAGCGAGAAGCTGATCGAAACCACGGTAAAACCGATCTCGCCGGCACCCTTGATCGCCGCCTCGCGCATGCCGTCGCCGGCCTCCAGGTGGCGGTGAATGTTCTCCACCACCACAATCGCATCGTCGACCACAAACCCCACGGCCACCACGATTGCCACCAGCGTCAGGTTGTTCAGGCTGAAACCCATGATGTACATCAGGGCGAAACTGGCGACCAGCGACACGCCCAGTACGGCGGACACAATCAGGGTCGCCGACCATTGGCGCAGGAACAGCGCCATCACCGCCACCACCAGCATGATCGCGATCAGCAGGGTAATTTCCACTTCATGCAGGGAGGCGCGGATGGTCTGGGTGCGGTCGACCAGCACCTTGACCTGCACCGAGGCCGGCAGCATGGCTTCGAGGCCGGGCAGGGCGGCCTGGATGCGATCAACGGTTTCGACGATGTTGGCGCCCGGCTGCCGGGAAATCACCAGGTTCACCCCGGGTTGATCACCGGCCCACGCCTGAACGTAGGCATTTTCCGAACCGTTGACGACTTTAGCGACATCCTTGAGGTGAACCGGGGCACCGTCCTTGTAGGAAACGATGAGCTGGTTGTATTCCTCGGGGTGGAACAATTGGTCGTTGGTCGACAGTGTCGAGATACTCGACTCACCGTACAACGCACCTTTGGCCAGGTTGAGGCTGGTTTGCTGGATCGCCAGCCGAATGTCCGCCAGGGTCAGGCCGATGGCCGCGAGTTTGTCGGCCGAGACTTGAACACGGATTGCCGGACGTTGCTGGCCGGTGATGTTGATTTGGCCTACGCCGTCGATCTGACTGATCTGACGCGAGAGCAGGGTTTCCACCAAGTCACTGAGTTCGGTGCCGGGCATCAAGGTTGAGTTGATGCTGAGAATCAGCACCGGGCTGTCGGCCGGGTTGACCTTGCGCCACGTCGGCAGGTTCGGCATGTCCTTGGGCAGCTTGCCGGCGGCGGTGTTGATTGCGGCCTGCACTTCCTGGGCGGCGGTGTCGATGCTTTTGTCGAGGGTGAATTGCAGGGTCAGGTTGGTCGAGCCCAAGGCGCTGCTCGAGGTCATCTGGGTCACGCCGGGGATGGCGCTGAATTGCACTTCAAGCGGCGTGGCCACCGACGACGCCATGGTTTCGGGGCTGGCGCCGGGCAATTGTGCGGCGACTTGAATGGTCGGGAATTCGGCTTCCGGCAGCGGCGCAATCGGCAGGCGCGGGAAGGCGATGACGCCGAGCAACACCAGGGCAAAGGTCAGCAGGATCGTCGCCACCGGATGATCGATACACCAGGCTGAGACAGAACCGTGGCCCTTCATGGCTTCGACTCCGATTGCACCACTTGCGGCGGCTCGGTCATTACCTGCACGGTCGAGCCGGGTTTGAGCCGCGACTGGCCGTCGCTGACCAGCACGTCACCCGGTTTTACGCCTTTGATGATGTCCTGGCCGCTGCCTTGGTAGACCATTTGTACGGTGACGGTTTCGACCTTGTCGCCGTTGACGCGGTACACGAAATGTTGATCGAGGCCACGCTGTACGACAGTGGGCGGGACCACCAGCGCATCTTTATCCAGGGCGGTCTGAATTTTTACCGTCACCAGCAGGCCAGGCCAGAGCTTCTGCCCGGGATTGTTGAATTCCGCCTTGGCGCGGATGGTCCCGGTGTTGGCGTTGATCTGGTTGTCGATCAGGGTCAGATGCCCTTCGCCCAGCAGGTTGCCGGTTTCGCCGTCGGTGTCGGCGCCGATATAGGCCTTCACTTGTGCGCGCTCGGGGTCGCCGATCAGGCCTTGCAGGGTTGGCAGCATTTGTTGCGGCAGGGAAAACTCGACGGCGATCGGGTCAATCTGGGTCACGGTGAACAGGCCCAGGGTGTCGGTCATGCGCAGGAAGTTGCCTTCGTCCACCGTGCGGATACCGACGCGGCCGGTGACCGGGGAGCGAATCTGGGTGTAGGAAAGCTGCACCTGAGCGGCGTCGATTGACGCCTGATTGCCTTGGGCGGTGGCTTTGAGCTGGTTGACGAGGGCTTGTTGCTGGTCGTAGGTCTGCTTGGATACGCCGTCGTCGACGCTGAGCAGTTTGTAGCGCTTGAGGTTGACCAGCGCGACTTGCAGTTGCGCCTGGCTTTCGCCGAGTTGTGCCCGAGCCTGGTCGAGGCTGGCGCGGATCGAGCGGTCGTCGATGGTGGCGAGCAGGTCGCCTTGTTTCACCAATTGGCCTTCTTTGACCAGGATTTTGGTGAGGATGCCGTCGATTTGCGGGCGGACCACGACGCTGTGCAGGGACAGGACCGAGCCGATGCCGGTGACGTAGCGGGGGACGTCTTTTTCGGTGACGCTGACGACTCGAACCGGGATCGCTGTGGGCGCGGCGAGTTTGGCGGTGGCGGGTTTGGTGGCGTACCACGCGCCACTCGCTGCCAGGGCGATCAGCAGGCCTGCGATCAAGGCGGTTTTTTTCTGGGTTCGCATGCGAGTGGGGGCGCCGGGCTAGGTGGTCGGGAGTCGGGTCGGGTTTATACCTTCCTTTATAAACCTGTTCGGCGGTCAGGAAGGTGACTGCTAACTGACGGCGCTGTCAGTTTGGGCTTGGCGGCCTGGTAGCCGACCATGCTCCTGTTGATGGCGTACATATCCATTCCTGCGGTAACGGCTGCTGGCGGTTTCGCTCTTACAGCGACTCACTTTTCCAAACGCCGAAAAGTAAGCAAAAGGCTTCGCCCCAGCGTCCGGCCCCTCGCCTAGGCTCGGCGTACCCTCGCTCCGGCATTCATCTGGGGGCATCGCCTCCGGTCGGCTTCGCTTCGACCTCCTCTCGATGTGTGCGGCTTCGCCGCCCGGCGCTACGCGCCCCCCCCCCAGCTGCGG
>NZ_JASCOM010000209.1:0-10247 GCF_029959925.1 Pseudomonas sp. PS02303 | reverse complement strand
GGCAAGCCTCGCTCCTACAGGTTTCGCGCATCGACACATAACCTGTAGGAGCGAGGCTTGCCCGCGAAGGCGATCTCTCAAACGATAAAAAAGCCCGGATCAGCTGTCTGTTCGTTGCCCCACCAGACTATCCACCGACGGCACCCGCGTATCGCTTTCCATCTGCGTGTCGTGCTCGATTTGATGACTGAACCGGTCCAGCGAGCCCTTTGCCGGCTGCGCATCACTGGCAAATACCGGCGGGCTCAGAATGTAGGCGCCGAGTAGACGACTCAGCGCCGCCAGGCTATCGATGTGCGTGCGCTCGTAACCGTGAGTGGCATCGCAGCCGAAGGCGAGCAGGGCGGTGCGGATGTCGTGCCCGGCGGTGACCGCCGAATGCGCATCGCTGAAGTAATAGCGAAACAGGTCGCGGCGCACCGGCAACTCGTTTTCACTGGCCAACCTGAGCAAGTGCCGCGACAGGTGATAGTCGTAAGGCCCGCCGGAATCCTGCATCGCCACGCTCACCGCGTGTTCGCTGGAATGCTGGCCGGGCGCAACCGGCGCGATGTCGATGCCGACGAATTCGCTGACGTCCCAAGGCAACGCAGCCGCCGCGCCGCTGCCGGTTTCCTCGGTGATGGTGAATAGCGGATGACAATCGATCATCAACTCCTCACCGCTGTCGATGATCGCTTTCATCGCCGCCAGCAGCGCCGCAACACCCGCCTTGTCGTCGAGGTGACGGGCGCTGATGTGACCGCTTTCGGTGAACTCCGGCAGCGGGTCGAAGGCGACGAAATCGCCCACGCTGATCCCCAGGGAATCGCAGTCGGCGCGGGTGGCGCAGTAAGCGTCCAGACGCAACTCAACGTGATCCCAGCTGATCGGCAATTCATCTACGGCGGTGTTGAATGCGTGCCCGGAAGCCATCAGCGGTAACACGCTGCCGCGAATCACACCGTTGTCGGTGAACAGGCTGACGCGGCTGCCCTCGGCAAAACGACTGGACCAGCAACCGACCGGGGCGAGGGTCAGGCGACCGTTGTCTTTCACCGCGCGGACCGCGGCGCCGATGGTGTCGAGGTGAGCGGAGACCGCACGGTCCGGGCTGTTTTTCTTGCCCTTGAGCGTGGCGCGGATGGTGCCGCGCCGGGTCATCTCAAAGGGAATGCCCAATTCTTCAAGGCGTTCGGCGACGTACCGCACAATGGTGTCGGTAAAGCCGGTCGGGCTGGGAATGGCGAGCATTTCCAGCAGGACTTTTTGCAGGTAATTGAGATCCGGTTCGGGAATTTTGCTGGTCATGGAAACTCCTGATGAGTAAAGAACATCGATGGTTTCGATGAGGGAAAAGTTGGGTGCCTGACCTGGCACCTTCGCGAGCAAGCGTCGCTCCTACAGGTAATACGCGTTTGTTTGTAGGAGCGAGGCTTGCCCGCGAAGGCGTCAGTCCAGCCGACCCGTGACTAGGAAACTGCCGGCTGACTGTGCGGAAACAGCAAATCCACAAACCGCTCGGCCGTCGGCTGCGGTTCATGGTTGGCCAGCCCGGCGCGTTCGTTGGCTTCGATAAACACGTATTCCGGTTGATCGGCGGCAGGCACCATCAGGTCGAGCCCGACCATGGGAATGTCCAGCGCCCGCGCAGCCCGTACGGCGGCATCGATCAGGGTCGGATGCAAGATCGCCGTGACATCCTCCAGAACGCCACCGGTATGCAGATTTGCCGTACGCCTGACGAACAGATGCTCACCGGCCGGCAGAATACTGTTGTAGTCATAACCCGCCGCCTGCAGCGTGCGCTCGGTCTCATGGTCCAGCGGGATTTTGCTTTCACCGCTGGTGGCCGCCTGCCGACGCCGACTCTGCGCTTCGATCAGCGCGCCGATGGAATGCTGACCATCGCCCACCACCTCCGCAGGCCGGCGAATCGCCGCGGCGACCACCTCGAAACCGATCACTACAATTCGCAAATCGAGACCTTCGTGGAAACTTTCCAGCAGCACGCGGCTGTCGAACTGCCGGGCTGATTCGATGGCTTGCTGGACCTCTTCAATCGTCCGCAAATCCACCGCGACGCCTTGACCTTGCTCACCATCCAAAGGCTTGACCACCACCCGCTCGTGCTCGTCGAGAAACGCCAGGTTGTCGTCGGCGTTGCCGGCCAGTTGCTGCGAGGGCAGGTTCAAACCGGCGGCCTTGAGCACTTTGTGCGTCAGGCTTTTGTCCTGGCACAGGCTCATGCTGATGGCGCTGGTCAGGTCGCTCAGGGATTCGCGGCAACGCACCCGGCGTCCGCCATGGCTGAGGGTGAACATCCCGGCGTCGGCATTATCGACGTGCACATCGATGCCGCGTCGATGGGCTTCCTCGACAATGATCCGCGCATAGGGGTTGAAATCGGCCTCAGGCCCAGGACCCAGAAACAGCGGCTGATTGATGCCGTTCTTGCGCTTGATGGCGAAAGTCGACAGGTTGCGAAAACCGAGCTTGGCGTAGAGACTTTTCGCCTGGCGGTTGTCATGCAACACCGACAGGTCCAGGTAACTCAGCCCACGGCTCATGAAGTGTTCGATCAAATGCCGCACCAGCACTTCACCGACGCCCGGCCGCGAGCAGTGCGGATCGACCGCCAGGCACCACAGGCTGCTGCCGTTCTCCGGGTCGTTGAACGCTTTGTGATGGTTGAGACCCATGACGCTGCCGATGATCGCGCCGCTGTCTTCATCTTCGGCCAGCCAATACACCGGGCCGCCCTGATGTCGCGGCGTCAGCAAATTCGCATCAATGGGCAACATGCCGCGCGCCTGGTACAGCTGATTGATCGCCTGCCAATCAGTCTCGCTTTGCGCCCGGCGAATGCGAAAACCGCGAAACACCCGGGTTGACTGACGGTAATCGCTGAACCAAAGACGCAAGGTGTCGGAAGGGTCGAGGAACAGTTGCGCCGGTTCCAGCCCCAACACTTGCTGGGGTGCCGCCACATACAAGGCGATGTCGCGCTCACCTGGCTGCTCGTTGAGCAACTCTTGCGCCAGGCTCGCCGCGTCCGGGAAGGTATGGCCGATCAGCAACCGGCCCCAGCCGCAATGCACCGCAATCGGCGCCGCGCCCAGTTCACTGCCGTCTTCGGCCAGCCGTGCCTGCAAACGTTCATAGGAGGGGGACTGACCGCGCAACAAGCGTTGGCTGTAAGCCGTGGCGTGGGGTTTCATCGATCAGATTCCTTGTTCACTGAGCCACAGGTTCAGCGCCGCCAATTGCCACAGCTTGGAGCCGCGCAACGGGGTCAACTGGCCTTGCGGATCGGTCAGCAGGCGGTCGAGCATGGCCGGGTTGAACAGGCCGCGATCCTGGCTTGGATCGAGCAGCAGTTCGCGCACCCAGTTCAGCGTATCGCCCTGCAAATGCTTGAGGCCCGGCACCGGAAAGTAACCTTTCTTGCGGTCAATCACTTCGCTTGGAATGACCAGTCGAGCAGCCTCTTTCAAGACTTGCTTGCCACCGTCCGGCAGTTTGAATTTGCCCGGCACCCGGGCCGACAATTCCACCAGGCGATAGTCGAGAAACGGTGTGCGCGCTTCCAGGCCCCAGGCCATTGTCATGTTGTCGACACGTTTGACCGGGTCGTCCACCAACATGATCGTGCTGTCCAGACGCAGGGCTTTATCCACCGCCGCCTCGGCGCCGGGCTGTGCGAAATGTTCCTTCACGAAGTCACCGGCAGCGTCATTGGCCGTCAGCCATTTCGGTTGCACGGTGGCGGCGTAATCCTCGTAGCTGCGATCGAAGAACGCATCGCGATAGGCCGCGTACGGATCGGCGGCGCCATCGACTTGTGGGTACCAGTGATAGCCGGCGAACAACTCGTCCGCGCCCTGGCCGCTCTGCACCACTTTGCAATGCTTGGCCACTTCCCGTGACAGCAGGTAGAAGGCGATGCAGTCATGGCTGACCATCGGCTCGCTCATGGCGCGGAACGCCGCGGGCAGTTGTTCGATGATCTCTTTCTCGTCGATGCGCAGTTGATGGTGCTGCGTGTTGTAGTGTTTGGCGATCAAGTCCGAGTACTGGAACTCATCACCACGTTCGCCGCCGGCATCCTGGAAACCGATAGAGAAGGTCGACAGGTTTTCCACGCCGACTTCACGCAACAGACCCACCAGCATGCTCGAATCGACACCGCCCGACAGCAGTACGCCGACGTCCACGGCCGCACGTTGACGGATCGCCACCGCGTCGCGGGTGCTGTCGAGTACACGGTCACGCCAGTCTTCGAGCGTCAGGTTCATCTCGTCGGCGCGTGGGCCGTAAGGCAGGGTCCACCAGGTTTTCTGCTCAGTGGTGCCGTCCGCTTCGATGCGCATCCAGGTGGCCGGTGGCAGTTTTTCGATGCCGGCCAGCAAGGTACGCGGTGCCGGGACCACGGCGTGGAAATTCAGATAGTGATTGAGTGCCACCGGATCGAGGATCGGGTTGATGTCGCCGCCCTTGAGCAACGCCGGCAGTGCCGAGGCAAAGCGCAGGCGCTGGCCGGTGCGCGACAGGTACAGCGGCTTCACGCCGAGACGGTCACGCGCGATAAACAGGCGCTTGGCGTCGCGTTCCCAGATCGCGAAGGCGAACATGCCATTGAGTTTCGGCAGCAGTGCCTCGCCCCAGGCGTGATAACCCTTGAGCAGCACCTCGGTGTCACCACCGGAATAGAAGGAATAACCGAGGCTTTCCAGTTCGGTGCGCAGTTCCGGGAAGTTGTAGATCGCGCCATTGAAGGCCAGGGACAAACCCAATTGGTTGTCGACCATCGGCTGCGCCGAACCGTCCGACAGGTCCATGATTTTCAGGCGACGGTGGCCCAGGGCAATCGGCCCCTGGCTGTGGAAGCCCCACGCGTCAGGGCCACGAGGGGCCAGGTGATGGGTGATTCGTTCAACGGCTGCAAGGTCCGCAGGTTGATGATCAAAGCGTAACTCGCCAGCTAATCCGCACATAAAGTCCTTACCGGTTTTTCCGTTGGGGAGGGTCAATCGATACCCGCCAAAAACGGCGGGTACTCAGAAACTGACCCGGTGGGATCGCGGGAGTTTTAGATCGATAAGTAATAAGAGGGAATGTGCAGGGAGGCGCCTTCAGCCGAAAACGCCGGTCCGCACCCGATAGATCGATCAATTAAACCGTCAGAATGCGGATTCATTTACCCCGGATCAGGCGCCGCAAGGCGAAACGATTCGGATGGCACGCCTCGGCCACGGCTCTGGGTAAAGGCAGCGGTTCGTTGTCGAGCCAGGCCGCGAGCAACTCGCCTGACAACGGCGCGGTAATCAGCCCTCGTGAGCCGTGGCCGCTGTTGACGTAC
This sequence comes from Pseudomonas sp. PS02303, assembly GCF_029959925.1. NCBI lineage: Bacteria > Pseudomonadati > Pseudomonadota > Gammaproteobacteria > Pseudomonadales > Pseudomonadaceae > Pseudomonas > Pseudomonas sp. PS02303. Next base: position 4,906 of record NZ_JASCOM010000209.1, on the reverse strand, counting down.
AAACCGTCCAGCCATGGACATGGGGTGTCTGGCGTTTGCCGGGCGTCCTTGCTCAGGGCGATGTAGGCGTCGGCGAAGGCCTGGCGATCAGACAAAGGGCCGACAATTGGCAGGTAGTCGGGGCTGGTGCAGCGGAACGCCGCGCGACCTTCAAGTGCCTCGGGTCGCAGGGCCTCTGCGCCGAGTCGGGCGACCAGATCCACCGAGATTTCTTCGAGCATCTGCAGGTTGCCGGCATGCTCGGCCGTGGTGGGCGTCAGGTCGTCGTTGTTGAAATCAAAACTGGCACCCAGGGTGTGTTCACCCAGGCGGGCCGGCGCGACATAACCTTCGGCACATACCACGGTGCTCAGGCTCTGGCTTGCAGGTGTTTGAGGCAGGCGGGTGATCTGTCCACGAATCCGTTTGAGCGGCAAGTCGCTGCTGAAGTCGAAACGCTTGATCTCGGCGGCGCCGGCCAGCACCACCACCGCTGCGTTGGCCAGCAGCTTGTGACCCTCCCACGCTTGCCATTGCCCTTCGACACGACGCAGTTCCAGTACATCGTGATGGGGCAGGAACCGGATATTCGGATGCGCCGCTTGCCATGCGCACAGGGCGGGCGGATGCACCCAGCCGCCTTCTGGGTAAAACAGGCCACCCGATTGCAACGCGATGCCCGCGCGGATCTGCGCGTGTTGCTGATCGAGTGTGTGCAGCAAATCCTCGGGAAACGCCGCCGCCAGTTGTGCCTGACGTTCGGCTTCCTTGGCGTTGAAGGCCAGTTGCAGCACACCGCAATCGTCCCAGTCGACGCCTCGGTGCAAGTGCTCAAGCAAACGCCGGGTGTGACCGAAACCACTGACAATCAACTGTGACAAGGCCGTGCCATGGGCCGAGAGCTTGAGGTACAACACGCCCTGTGGATTGCCCGACGCTTCCTGTGCCAGCGCATCGTGGCGCTCCAGCAAACTGACTTGCCAGCCCCGTGCCGCCAGGCTGGCGGCGGTGGCGCAACCGGCCAGTCCTGCGCCAATCACCAAGGCGTGACGTTCGCCGGTCAACGGCGTTGGGCGGGCAAACCAGGGTTTCGCAACGACAGGCGTGGGGGTTTCTGCAGGCCAGCCCAGAAACACACCGCGCAGGATTTCCCATTTGTGACCGATGCCGGGCGTGCGCTTCATCTTGAAACCCGCCGCGTTCAACAGACGGCGCACCCAACCGGTGCTGGTGAACGTGCTAATGGTCGAGCCGGGCGCTGCCAATCGAGCCAGTTCGGCAAACAACTCGGCGGTCCACATGTCGGGATTTTTCGCCGGGGCAAAACCGTCGAGAAACCACGCATCAACCTGCGCGTCCAGTTGCGGCAATTGCTCCAGCGCATCGCCGATCAGCAACGTCAGGGTCACACGCCCGTTGTCCAAGACCATTCGCTGGAAGCCTTGATGGATCGCCACGTATTGCGCCAGCAATTGATCGGCAAACGGCTTGAGCTCCGGCCACAAAGCCAGCGCACGCTGCAGGTCTGGCTGGCTCAGCGGGTACTTTTCGACACTGATAAAGTGCAGGCGCGCACCGGCCACGGCGTGCTGTTCGAACAACTGCCAGGCGCAGAGGAAGTTAAGCCCGGTACCGAAACCGGTTTCGCCAATGACCAGTCGACCGCCGTCGGCCAGCGCGGCGAAGCGTTCACGCAAACCGTTCTGTTCGAGAAATACGTAGCGGGTTTCTTCAAGGCCTGATTTGTCCGAAAAATAGACATCGTCGAACACCCGCGAATACGGGCGACCCTGGTCGTCCCAGTCGAGTTGGGCGTGAGGCAATACAGGTTTCATGGCAGGCTCGGCAACGGCAAGGCGGCCATTCTAGCTGATCGAGGTGGTGATGCCTGATCCATGGCAGTGTCGGGTAGTGGTGCCGCAGGCAATCGCCACAAAAAGCCGACCGCCAAGGAATTTTCTGTGATGACGGACAGCCCAATCCGCTAGTCTTGGCGCAATCAGGAAAGGGAGTCGTCCATGTTCGAATCTGCTGAAATCGGTCACGCCATCGACAAAGAAACCTACGACGCTGAAGAACCGGCACTGCGTGAAGCGTTGCTCGAAGCGCAGTTCGAACTTCAACAGCAAAAGCGCTTTCCGGTGATCGTCCTGATCAACGGCATTGAAGGCGCCGGGAAGGGCGAGACGGTCAAGTTGCTCAACGAATGGATGGACCCGCGTCTTATCGAAGTCCGCACTTTCGATCAGCAGACCGATGAAGAGCTGGCGCGACCTCCGGCCTGGCGCTACTGGCGGATGCTCCCGGCCAAGGGGCGCATGGGGATTTTCTTCGGCAACTGGTACAGCCAGATGCTCCAGGGCCGGGTCCATGGACTGTTCAAGGACGCGGTACTGGATCAGGCGATCAACCAGTCGGAGCGCTTTGAAAAGATGCTCTGCGACGAAGGCGCGCTGATTTTCAAGTTCTGGTTTCACCTCTCCAAGAAGCAGATGAAGGCGCGCCTCAAGGCACTCGCCGATGACCCTTTGCACAGCTGGCGCATCAGTCCGCTGGACTGGCAACAATCCCGGACTTACGACAAGTTCGTGAAGTACGGCGAGCGCGTGTTGCGGCGCACCAGCCGCGACTACGCGCCCTGGCATGTGATTGAAGGCGTGGATGTGCATTACCGCAGTCTGGCGGTGGGCAAGATCCTGCTCGAAGGCCTGCAAAGTGCCTTGAAACGATCCAGAATCCATCCGGCCAAGGTCAACGCTGCGCCGCTGCCGATCCATGTCGATCAGCTCAACTTGCTTGACAGCCTCGACTTGAGCCAGCGTCTGGACAAGGAAGATTACGAAGAACAACTGATTACCGAGCAGGCGCGATTCTCGGGTCTGATGCGTGACAAACGCATGCGCCAATTCGCCTTGATCGCTGTGTTCGAAGGCAATGACGCGGCGGGCAAGGGCGGTGCAATCCGGCGCGTGGCCGCGGCGCTCGATCCACGTCAGTACAGCATTGTGCCGATTGCCGCGCCCACCGAGGAAGAACGGGCGCAACCGTATTTGTGGCGCTTTTGGCGGCACATTCCGGCCAAGGGCAAATTCACCGTATTCGATCGCTCGTGGTATGGCCGGGTATTGGTCGAGCGCGTCGAAGAACTCTGTCCGCCCGCCGACTGGCTGCGGGCCTACAGCGAGATTAACGACTTCGAAGAGCAGATTTCCGAATCGGGCGTCATCGTGGTCAAGTTCTGGCTGGCCATCGACAAGGAAACGCAACTGGAGCGTTTCGAATCCCGTGAAGACATTCCCTTCAAGCGTTTCAAGATCACTGAAGACGACTGGCGCAATCGGGACAAGTGGGACGCTTATCGCGCGGCCGTCGGCGACATGGTTGACCGCACCAGCACGGAAATCTCGCCATGGACGCTGGTGGAGGCCAATGACAAGCGCTGGGCCCGGGTCAAGGTCCTGCGCACGATCAACCTGGCGCTGGAAGCCGCGTTCGAAAAATCCGACAAGCACGACAAGAAGGCCAAAAAACGCAAGTCGTGAGCCGATGGTTACGCATACGCGGGGTGAATGATTGTCGCGGTCGGTTATGGGGTGGACTTATGCTCGGTCCACTCCCAACCGATAACAACAATGAGGTATGCCATGCGTGAAGTGGTGATCGTCGACAGCGTGCGGACCGGCCTGGCCAAATCCTTTCGCGGCAAGTTCAACCAGACCCGTCCGGATGACATGGCGGCGCATTGCGTCGATGCCTTGTTGGCGCGCACCGGCATCGACCCGGCCAGTGTCGAGGATTGCATCGTCGGTGCGGGCTCCAACGAAGGCGCGCAGGGCTACAACATCGGTCGCAACGTCGCGGTGTTGTCACGCCTGGGTATCGGCACCGCAGGCATGACCCTCAACCGTTTCTGCTCGTCGGGCTTGCAGGCCATCGCCATCGCCGCCAACCAGATCGCGTCGGGCTGCAGCGACATCATCGTGGCCGGTGGCGTCGAGTCGATCAGCCTGACCATGAAAAGCGTCAACACCGATCACCTGATCAACCCGCTTCTGAAAGAGCAGGTGCCGGGCCTCTATTTCCCGATGGGCCAGACTGCTGAAATCGTTGCACGTCGTTACGACGTCAGTCGCCAGGAACAGGATCTGTACGCCCTGCAGAGTCAGCTGCGTACGGCCCAGGCTCAGGCCGCTGGTTTGTTCGATGATGAAATTGTGCCGATGGCGGTGAAGTATCGGGTTGAAGACAAGGTCACCGGCCAGGTGCAGATCCTCGACGGGATCGTCGGCCGCGACGACTGCAACCGCCCGGACACCACACTGGAAAGCCTGGCCGGGCTGAAACCGGTATTTGCCGAAGACGGTTCGGTCACGGCGGGTAACTCGTCGCAATTGTCCGATGGCGCTTCGATGACGCTGGTCATGAGCCTGGAAAAAGCCCTGGCGCTGGGTCTCAAGCCCAAGGCGTTCTTCCGTGGTTTCACGGTGGCCGGGTGCGAACCGGACGAGATGGGCATCGGTCCGGTGTTCTCGGTGCCGAAATTGCTCAAGGCCAAGGGTTTGCGGGTGGCTGACATTGATCTGTGGGAGCTGAACGAAGCGTTTGCGTCGCAGTGCCTGTACAGCCGCAATCGCCTGGAAATCGATAACGACAAGTACAACGTCAATGGCGGCTCGATTTCCATCGGCCACCCGTTCGGCATGACCGGCTCGCGTCAGGTCGGGCACATTGTGCGTGAGTTGCAGCGGCGCAACTTGCGGTATGGCGTGGTCACCATGTGCGTGGGTGGCGGGATGGGGGCGACGGGGTTGTTCGAAGCGGTGCGCTAAGTCCGCAAGACTTCTGTTGCCTGATTAACCGCTATCGCGAGCAGGCTCGCTCCCACATTGGATCTATGGCGCGCATCAGACACCTGTGGGAGCGAGCC
>NZ_JASCOM010000208.1:0-10344 GCF_029959925.1 Pseudomonas sp. PS02303 | reverse complement strand
GGCGATGCCCCCAGATGAATGCCGGAGCGAGGGTACGCCGAGCCTAGGCGAGGGGCCGGACGCTGGGGCGAAGCCTTTTGCTTACTTTTCGGCGTTTGGAAAAGTGAGTCGCTGTAAGAGCGAAACCATAAGCAGCCGTTACCGCAGAAATGGATATGTACACCTGAAAGAGATAGGTCGGCTATCAGGCCGCCTTCGCGAGCAGGCTCACCCCACATTGGGACGGGGTACATCAAGGGGAACCTGGTCGGCCCGAAGGCCGCCACGTTCAAGCCGAAACCACCAAAGGCCTAGACATGAACTCACTGATCCGCGACCGCAACCACCGCTCCGCCGGATCATTGTCATGCACCCCACTCCAGGCCATCGACAACTGCGCCGCATCAATGGGAAACGGCGGATCCTCCGCCCGCAACGCACACCCCTCCACCAGCGCACACGCCGCATAATCCGGCACCGTGGCAATCATCTCAGTCCCGGCCAACAACGCCCGCAACCCGCTGAACTGCGGCACACCCAACACCACCCGACGGCTGCGACCGACCTTGGCCAGATCCAGATCGATATTGCCGCTCAAATCACCCGAGAACGACACCATGGCATGCGGACGTTCACAATATTCGTCCAGCGTCAGCGTCCCCGGCCGCTTGTCCCCGCGCAGCACCTTGCAAGGAATGTCCCGCAACTTCTTGCACTTGGCATTCGCCGGCAAATCCGTGGTGTAACTCACCCCCACGGAAATCTCACCCGAGGCCAGCAACGCCGGCATCAGCAGATAGTTGGCGCGACGCACCACCACCACGATCCCCGGCGCCTCTTCCTGCAATTGCCGCAACAACGGCGGAAACAAACCGAACTCGGCATCGTCCGACAACCCGATGCGGAACACATCGCTACTGGTCGTCGGATCGAATTCCTTCGCCCGACTGACCGCCCCGGAAATCACATCCATCGCCGGTTGCAGCTCCTTGAGAATAGCCAGTGCCCGCGCCGTCGGCTCCATGGCGCGACCATTGCGCAGCAACAACGGATCGTCGAACAAATCCCGTAACCGCCCCAGCGCCGCACTCACCGCCGGCTGCCCCATGAACAGTTTTTCAGCGACCCGGGTCAGGTTCTTTTCGAACATCAACGCTTCGAAAATCACCAGCAGGTTCATGTCGACGCGACGCAGATCGTTACGGTTCATAGGCACGGTTTCCTTGTGTGTTCAGCCAGGCTTGAGGGTAACGATTGTCTCTGACTTTACGTGAGACTGCCCACCCGGCATGAGGAATTAACAACGTTTAACTCGCCTGACAAGGCCTCGCAACCAAGAATGAAGCTCACCGACACGGACATTTGTCATGGCCCATTCTCAGCAAAACGTCGCCCGTGCTGCAGTCGATGAAGCACCCAGAAAAGCCACCGGCGGCTTGACCCCATGGCGTGAAGAGCTGGCCAAGCAACTGATCCTCGAACGCCTGGGTGAGACCGTTGAAGTCACCGAACTGGCCCGCGCCTGCGCCCTGTCGCGCAGTCATTTTTCCCGAGCGTTCAAGTGCAGCACCGGGCTCTCGCCCCAAGACTGGATTCGCCACCAACGCGTCGCCCGGGCCAAGCAATTGATCCGGAACACCGACATGACGCTGACGCAAATCAGCCTCGAATGCGGCTTCTGCGATCAGGCGCATTTCTGTCACATCTTCACCCGCAGCGAAGGCATCAACCCGTTTGCGTGGCGTTGCCGTGCGGTGCGCACCCTTCCCCCACGTCGCGCCTGCACCGCTCAAACTCACGCGTTATAAAGCCTGTTTTATCAGAGCGAAAACCGGCGCGGGTCCATGCCCGCGCCGGGGCACATCAACCCTTGAGAAACGCCAACAGATCAGCATTGAGCTGATCCTTGTGGGTATCCGTCAAGCCGTGAGGCGCGCCGGGGTAGACCTTCAACTGCGAACCTTTCACCAGTTTTGCTGAGGCGATGCCCGCCGCTTCGAAGGGCACCACCTGGTCCGCGTCGCCGTGCACCACCAGCGTCGGGATGTCGAACTTCTTCAGGTCTTCGGTGAAGTCGGTTTCCGAGAACGCCTTGATGCAGTCGTAGGCGTTCTTGTGACCGGCCATCATGCCTTGCATCCAGAACCAGTCGATCATGCCCTGAGACGGCTTGGCGTCCGGTTTGTTGAAGCCGAAGAACGGCCCGCTGGCGAGGTCGATGTACAGCTGCGAACGGTCGGCCAGAGATGCCTGGCGAATGCCGTCGAACACTTCGATCGGCAGGCCACCGGGGTTGGCTTCGGTCTTGAGCATCAGCGGCGGCACCGCGGAAATCAGCCCGGCCTTGGCCACGCGACCGGTGCCGTGGCGACCGATGTAGCGCGCCACCTCGCCGCCGCCGGTGGAGAAGCCGAACAGCACGGCGTCTTTGAGGTCGAGCAACTCGATCAACTGCGCCAGGTCATCGGCGTAGGTGTCCATGTCGTTGCCAGTCCACGGCTGGCTGGAGCGGCCATGACCACGACGGTCGTGGGCGATCACCCGGTAGCCTTTGGAGGCCAGGAAGATCATCTGCGATTCCCAGCTGTCGGCGTTCAACGGCCAGCCGTGGCTGAAGACGATGGGTTGGCCGGTGCCCCAGTCCTTGTAGTAAATCTCGGTGCCATCTCGGGTCGTGAACGTACTCATGCGATGTCTCCTTTGCGAGTGTTGGGGGTGTATCAAAGCGGTGATGGGTTCATTCGTTCAGCCAGCCGCGCCACCCGCTCGCCGAGGTGCGCGGCGGTGCAACGGTCTTCGGGAGGTGGGGCGAGGTCCGGGGTCTGTTCGACATTCGACTGGGCCATGGCGCCGAGCGAGCTGCCGAGGCGATTCATTTGCCCGTCGAAGGCGCCGGTGCTGGAGCGCGCCGGCAGCAGGTCGAGGCCGACCCAGATCATCGAGTGCTGCGCGGCGAATACCGCCATCTGCAGCAAGGTGTTGAGTTTGTCGCCGCACAGGCAGCCGGAATTGGTGAAGCCGGCCGCCAGTTTGTCGCGCCACGGCTGGGCGAGGTAGAACGCCGCCGTGGACTCCATGAAGCCTTTGAACTGCGCCGACGCGCTGCCCATGTAGGTCGGGGCGCCGAAGATGATGGCGTCGGCGCTGTGCAACCGGTCCCAGTGCTGGTCCACTTCATCGACCGGAACCAGCAGGCAGGTGCTGCCCACGTGCCGTTCCACACCCAGGGCCACGGCTTCGGCCATGACCCGGGTGTGCCCGTAGCCACTGTGATAGACCACCACCACGTTGCTCATCCCGGTGTCCTCATGACAAGTTGATCCCTTTGCTACATGCCCCACTCGCCAGCCCGGCACAATTCCCTGCGGGAGCGAGCCTGCTCGCGATGGCGGCGGCACATTCAACATCGATGCAAGCTGACCCACCGCTATCGCGAGCTGGCTCGCGCCTACAAGACCAGCGGGTGTTGAAGCAGCAGAGTTTTGGGCGTAGACCAGACGCAGGACGAGTTAAACGTTGTTAATTTTCGTTGGCGCGCCAAAAGCCTCAACAGCGGCTTTGCCAAGGTTGTCCCTCAATAAATGCGGCGCCTGCCAGGGACGCCAGGTACAGGCAGTCGCAGCGGACACCCGACAGTCAGGCGAACACCTCGTTGCGTTGCCGGAAAAACCTGAGGAATATGCTCGGAAACCGCGTACCAGACGGCTGCAAGCAGGAGCGACACGTTGACCCTTTCCCCAGAACAGGCCATCCATTTCGGCCCCTACCGGATCTATCCCGGACAACGCCTGGTGCTGGAGGCCGACCAGCCCCTGCGCCTGGGCCGGCGCGCCATGGATATTCTGCTGATCCTGCTGGAGCACGCCCCAAACGTGGTCAGCAAACAGCAACTGATCGCCGGGGTATGGCCCAAAAGCGTCGTCGAAGACATCAACCTGCGCGTGCACATGGCGGCGCTGCGCAAAGCCCTCGGCGACGGCCAGGCCGGCCAGCGCTATATCGTCACTGTCGCCCAGCGCGGCTACAGTTTTGTCGCGCCCTTCTCCCTCGAGTCCATCGAGCAGCACCCCGCGAGCGAAAGCCTCCAGCCGAGCGCCCATAACCTGCCGATCCGCCGGACGCGCATGATCGGTCGTCAATCACTGGTCGAAAACCTGGTCACTCAGCTGTCACGCCAGCGCTTCATCACCCTCGTCGGCCCCGGTGGCATCGGCAAGACCACCGTGGCGCTGCGCGTCGCCGAACTGTTGATCGGCTGCTATCGGGACGGCATTCGCCTGCTGGACCTGGCGCCGCTCAGCGATCCGAGCATGATCAGCGCCCAGTTGGCGACGCTGCTGGATTTGTCCCTGCACGATGCCGAATCTACAAACGGACTGGCCACGTTCCTGCGCGAGCGGCGGATGCTGCTGGTGATCGACAACTGCGAGCACCTGCTCGACGCGGTCGCGCTGCTCTGCGAAAGCATCCTGCGCGCCGCGCCGCACGTGCACATCCTGGCCACCAGCCGCGAGAACCTGCGGGCCGAAGGTGAGTTCGTCCAGCGTCTCGAATCGCTTGATTGCCCACCCCCCATCGCGGTGCTGGACCGCGCCCAGGCGCTGACCTTTTCCGCATTGCAACTGTTCGTCGAGCGGGCCATGGCCAGCCAGGACAGTTTCGAGCTGAGCGATGACGACCTGCCGTTATTGATTGACATCTGCCACCGCCTGGACGGCATTCCGCTGGCCATCGAACTGGCGGCGGCGCAAGTCAGCCACTTTGGCCTGAGCGGGTTGCTGACGCAGTTGCAAGGCAGTTTTCGCCTGCTAACCCAGGGCTGTCCGTCGACGCTGGGCCGGCACCAGACCCTGCGCGCCACGCTCGACTGGAGTTTCGAACTGCTGAACGCCTGCGAGCAAACCTGCCTGCGCCGACTGGGGGTGTTCAGGGGCGGTTTTACGCTGGAGTCGGCCGCGGCGGTGATCGTCGGCGAACACATCGAGCCCGGCGAGGTGTTTGGCTCGATCACGCAACTGGTGGCCAAGTCGTTGCTGAACGTGGAAGTGGGCGACGAAGAAGTGTTCTACCGCTTGCTCGACACCACCCGCAGCTACGCACTGGAAAAGCTCGACCAGACCCTGGACCTGCCGGACACCCGAAAGCGCCACGCCGAACGCTGCCTGGCCTTGATGCATCAGGCTCAAACTGACTGGGAGCTGATTTCCACGGGCCTGTGGATCGAGCGTTACGCCCGCAGTCTGGATGACATTCGTTCGGCCCTCGACTGGGGCTTTAACGCCCAAGGTCCGCAGGCGCTGGCGATCCGGCTGACCGCGACGTCGACGCCGCTGTGGCAGGAGTTATCGCTGCTCAAGGAACATGGCGTTTACGTGCGCAAGGCGCTGGCCTTGCTGGAGGTGGCGCCCGAGCCCTGCCCTCACCTGCAAATGGCCCTCAAGCTCGCCCTCGGCAGTTCCTGCTACCACACCCAGGGCGGCACGGCCGAAACCATTGCCGCGTTTGTCAGCGCCAGAACCCTGGCCAGGCACAACAACGACGTGGCCGGTCAACTGCGGGCGGTGTCCGGGCACATGGCGGTCAATCTCAGTTGCGGCCACTACCAAATGGCGCTGGAGCAGAGCCAGCTGTTCGACCGCCTGGGCGCTCAGGGTGACCCCGTGCTGTCGCTGAGCACGCACCGCCTGCGCGTCCTGGCCCTGCACTTTGCCGGCAATCAGCAACTGGCCCGGGTGAATGCCGAACAGGTCATCCAGCGCATGGCCCAGAGCGGGCACCTCAACCGCTTCACCCACGGCTTTGGCGTGCAATACGATCAGAGCGTGGCCGCCCTGACGATTCTGGCGCGCATCCTCTGGTTGCAAGGCCAGCCGGAGCAGGCGTGGCGCACCGCCCGCCAGGCGCTGGACATCGCGCTGCAGATCAACCACGGCACCTCCATTTGCTACACCCTGGCGCTGGCCGGCTGCCTGATCGCCCACTACAACGGAGACAGTACAACCGCACGCAAACTGTTACGGCTGCTACTGGAACAGGCGCAGAAACATTCGGTGCTGCTGTTTCATACGTGGGCGCAACACTACGCGCAAGTGATCGACCAGGCTGGAGCACCGTCGGCGCCACCGCCGGGTGCCGGGCTGATCAAGGAAATCATGGTCACGCTGGACGCCACGTTCGTCGATGACGCCTTGTGGCAACGGGCCGATACCGGGGCAGCGGGCTGGAGCACGGCGGAGATACTGCGGGCCAGGGCTGATGCGTTGCTGACTGAAGAAAATGCGCAGGCAGTGGATGACCCGAGTGGACGCGTTCGCGAGCAGGCTCGCTCCCACAAAAGCGAGATGGCGGAGGAGGTATTGCTGCGAGCGTTGAATGTGGCCAGGCATCAGGGCGCCCTGGCCTGGGAGCTGCGCAGCGCCACCTCGCTGGCGCAATTGTGGCAGCGCCAGGGTCGACATCAGCAGGCTCATGAACTGCTGACGCCGATCTACAACCGGTTCACCGAAGGCTTTGCCACCCCGGACCTGAGCAAAGTCCGTCGGCTACTCGACGAGCTGCATGGGCACCTGAACGCCTGAGACCCAGCGTGCCCGGCTGATGTAATGCGAGTAGCGCTGTTCGAACGTACGCAGGTGGCCGCTGTGTTCGAGTTTCTCCAGGGCATAGGTGCGCGTGGTATTGAGCAAGCGGTACCGCGTGGTGCCGTTGACCTGATCCATCGACAGCAGCGACTTGGCGACCAACCGCTGTACCAGCGTCGCCAGTTGGTCGGGTTTGAGCAGCTCGCAACTGCTGACGCCAATCGCCGCCTCCAGGGTGAAGGACATCTTGAACACCGAGAGGCGCTGCAACACGGTTTGCTCCCCCTGGTTCAGCCGTTCATAGCTCCAGTCCAGCGCAGCCTTGAGGGTTTGATGCCGGGGCACGGCCGTGCGTCGCCCCTGAGTCAGCAGTTGAAAACAGTTATCCAGCTGAGCCTGCAAGCCGACCAATGCCAGCGCATCGATCTGCGCCGCTGCCAGTTCAATGGCCAGCGGCAAACCGTCAAGTCGTCGACAGATTTCACGCACTGCCTTGAGGTCCTGTTCGCGCAAGGCAAACCCTTGTTGACGGGCTCGGGCGCGACTGACGAACAGCTGCACCGCCGAGTAGCCCATGGACTCGGCTACGCTGTGCAACGCCGACGCGGGCGGCACCGCCAACGACGGCAAGCGCTGGACTGTTTCCCCCGCCGCCATCAGCGGTTCACGACTGGTGACGAGAATCGACAGCCGAGGCGCCGACGCCAGCAAATCGTCGACCAATGCCCGGCAGCGTTCCAACAGGTGTTCGCAGTTGTCGAGCACCAGCAACATATGCCGATTCGCCAACACGTCCAGGGTTGTGCCGACCTCCAGTTCCAGGGTTTGTGTCAGGTGATCCACCACGCGTGCGGGATCATCGAGCACCGCGAAATCCACCAGCCAAACGCCATCTTTATAGTGCTGCAACAGCAGTTCGGCCACGCGGAGCGCCACGGTGGTTTTGCCGATGCCAGCGGGGCCGACCAGGGTCATGAGCCGCCGAACCGGTAATTGCCGGACCAGGCTGCCGACCATCGAGTCCCGTCCGGTCACGGGTGTGAGCCGCGCAGGCAGGTTGTGCTGATGCTTTAGCACGGTCTCGATCGAGACCACGGTGGTCGCCGGCACCGACTCCACCGGGGCGACAAAGCTATAACCGCGCTGGGGGATGTTGACGATGTAGCGCTCACCGTTCTGCCCGTCGCCAAGCGCCCGGCGCAGCGCCGCAATATGCACGCGCAGGTTGATTTCTTCGACCACGGACGTCGGCCAGACGTCGGCAATCAACTCGTCCTTGCTGACCACATGGCCGGCGCGCTCAACCAGCACCTGGAGGATATCCAGGGCGCGACCGCCCATGCGCAGCGGCCGATCACCGTCCAGGATCAGCCGTTGCCGCTGGTGAAAGGCGTAGGGGCCGAACCGCAGCACCGTATCGCTGTTTAAATCTCTGAAGCTGTTCATGCACGTTTGCGTGCTGAAAACCTGGCCCGGCTCACAGTGCAGAAATATCGATCGCACCCACCTTCCAGGCTCCCGCACCTCCATTGCAAAGAGTTCATGGCTATCTTGGCAGGCCTCGGTGACGGTACAACTGCCACGGGGGGAGCGTCACGGCCATTGCGGTGCGCACAACGGCCAAGAACGCTCTAGCTGAACTGTTCGCGGTATTGCGTCGGGGTCAGACCGAGCTTTTCAGCGAACAGGAAGCGCATATGGCGCACGCTGCCAAAGCCACTTTTGAAGGCCACGGTCTTGAGTGGCAGATCGCTGGTTTCCAGCAGATTCCTGGCGCAATCGATGCGCGCGCTTTGCAGAAACTCCATGGGCGTCATGTTCACGTCCCGGGCAAACATCCGGGCGAAGTGCCGCGTGCTCATGTTCGCCAGGCCGGCCATGCGTTCGATGCTGAAGGCTTCGTCGAGGTGTTCGAGCACGTGATTCTGCACGCGGGTGATCGGCGTTTCCTGCGGCGCGACAGTGGCCATCAACGGACTGAATTGCGCTTGCCCGCCCTGGCGTTTCATCACCACCAGCAACACCTTGGCCACGTCCTGGGCGACTTTCTTGCCGTGGTCTTTGGCGACCACCGCCAGTGCCAGGTCAATACCGGCAGTGACGCCGCCGGAGGTGATGAGGTTGCGGTCCTGCACGTAAATCTGATCGGTCTCCACCGTCGCCTTGGGGAACCCTTTGATCAGCCGTTCGGTGTAATGCCAGTGGGTGGTGACGCGATAACCGTCCAGCAAACCGGCATGCCCCAACACGAACGCGCCGGTGCAGATAGAGCCATAGCGCCCGGCGCGATCGACAGCGGCTTTGAGCCAACACAGCAACGGCGGATGTTTTTCGTTGTACGCGCCCGGGCCGCCCGGCACCAGCAGCAGGTCATAGGCTTGATCGGCCTGATCGATGTGCAGATCGGCCTGCACGCTGACGCCGTTGGAGGCCCGCAACGCGCCATGCTCGGTGCCGATGGTCGCCAGTTCATAACGGTCATCTGCTGCCAGGTATCGATTGGCGATGGAAAACACTTCCATGGGCCCGGCCATGTCGAGCAGCAGAAAGTCCGGAAACAACACCATAGCCACGGTTTTCATGGGTTCAAAATCACTGAAGTCAAAAGAAGGTCCCTCTAACAAACACCAATCCCCTGTAGGAGTGAGCCTGCTCGCGATAGCGGTGTGTCAGTCAGCATAAATATTGAATGTAATGACGCTTTCGCGGGCAAGCCTCGCTCCTACAGGGTTCTTGCCAGGCATTGCTGTGCATTATGGCTAATGTCCGGCGCCAGCGTCGGAGGAAAATGCCTGAATGCCCGTTCATTACTGTCAACCACAAAGCGACAGTATTTCAATTTACATCTACTTATTGCACCAGCCAGTAACCATTAACCTTCTCCTCACTCGGACGAATCAACGTCCCCACAGGAGATTTCATCATGCTGACCCTTCGCAAAGCCTCGGATCGCGGCGCCGCCAATCATGGTTGGTTGAAGTCGTTCCACACCTTTTCCTTCGCCAATTACCGCAACCCGAAAGAGCAGGGTTTTTCTGACCTGTTGGTGATCAACGATGACCGTGTGGCGGCCGGTAAAGGCTTCGGCCAGCACCCGCACCGCGACATGGAGATTTTCTCCTACGTGCTCGAAGGTGCTTTGGAACACAAGGACACCCTGGGCACCGGTTCGGTGATCCGTCCTGGCGACGTGCAATTGATGAGCGCCGGCAGCGGCGTGGCCCACAGCGAGTACAACCACTCGGCCACGCGGCCGGTGCACTTTCTGCAAATCTGGATCGTGCCGGACGTCAGCGGCGCCAAACCGCGTTATCAGCAAGAGCACTTCAGCACCCAGAAAAAACGTGGGCGCCTGCAACTGATCATCTCCCCCGACGGGGCCAAGGGTTCGCTGAAGGTGCGTCAGGACGCACGGGTGTATGCCGCGCTGATCGACGGCAAGGAAAGCGCCACGCTGGAACTGGCCGCCAACCGCTACGCCTATGTGCACGTGGCCCGTGGCAGCGTCGAACTCAATGGCGTGCAGCTGCAAGAAGGTGATGGCGTGCGGGTTCGTGATGAGCAGGTGCTGGCGTTGAGCAACGGTGTGGATGCCGAAGTGCTGGTGTTTGACCTGCGCCCGCAAGAACTGCCGGAAATGCCATGACCGTGACTGACCTGGGGGCTTCTGTGTCCCCAGGCTTTTACCAGCCAATCACATCATCTGTGGCGAGGGAGCTTGCTCCCGTTGGACTGCGAAGCAGTCCCCTTCTCTTTAGATAGATAGGTGGCCGCTCCGCAGCCC
>NZ_JASCOM010000207.1:0-10458 GCF_029959925.1 Pseudomonas sp. PS02303 | reverse complement strand
GGCAAGCCTCGCTCCTACGGGTTTGTGCCGTTCGCCGAGAATGTGAACGACGCTAGATCTGTAGGAGCGAGGCTTGCCCGCGAAGGCAGCGACTCGGTTTCGGATCAGCCTTCGACGGCAGGAATATGCCCAAACATCTCCTGAACAAACTCGACCCGCTCCTGAACCGACTCAACAACCCCGCGCGCTTTCAGCTCTTCCAGCCGCGCTTCAACCGCATGAGTGCGCAGCGTCAGGCCGCAATCGTTGGCAATCTGGATGTTTAGCCCGGGCCGGGCATTGAGCTCAAGAATCAGCGGGCCTTTTTCCTGGTCGAGCACCATGTCGACACCGATGTAGCCCAGCCCGCACAGCTCATAACAGCCGGCAGCGAGTTTCATGAAACCGTCCCAGTAGGGCAGTTGCACGCCGTCCACCGCGTTGGTGGTGTCCGGATGTTTGGTGATGATGTTGTTCAGCCAGGTGCCGCGCAGCGTTTGCCCGGTTGCGAGGTCGACGCCGACGCCGATGGCGCCCTGGTGCAGGTTGGCCTTGCCGCCGGACTGGCGCGTCGGCAGGCGCAACATCGCCATCACCGGATAGCCCATCAACACGATGATGCGAATGTCCGGGACGCCTTCGTAGCTGATGCTTTTGAAGATCTGGTCCGGGATCACGCGGTATTCGATCAGTGCGCGGTCACGGTGACCGCCCAGGGAATACAGGCCGGTGAGGATGCTGGAGACATGGTGCTCGATCTCCTCATGACTGATGATCTTGCCGGACACCGTGCGATAGCGGCCCTCGAAACGGTCGGCAACCACAATGATGCCGTCGCCGCCCGCGCCCTGGGCCGGTTTGATCACGAAGTCGGTGCGCCCGCCGATGATCTTGTCGAGGTTATCGATTTCCTTCTCGGTGGAGATCACGCCGTACAGTTCCGGCACATGAATGCCGGCGGCGATCGCGCGTTCCTTGGTGATGATCTTGTCATCGACAATCGGGTACAGGCTGCGCTTGTTGTACTTGAGCACGTAGTCCGCGTTACGCCGATTGATCCCCATGATGCCCCGGGCTTCCAGGGCCTTCCAGGTCTTCCAGAAGCCGAACATCAAGAGTCAGCCTTCTTGAGGAAAGCCTTGAAGCGCACCAGTTCGGTCAGGCGGTAACCGCGATAACGCCCCATCGCCAGCATGAAACCCACCAGGATCAGCAGGATCGCCGGGAAGGTGAACACGAAGTACACCAGCTCCGGCACGCTCATGATCAGGTGCGCCAGGGAGGCGGCAAACAGCGTACCGATCGCCACTTTCATCGCATGCCCGGAACCGCGTTCTTCCCAGGTAATCGACAGGCGTTCGATGGTCATGGTCAGAATCACCATCGGGAACAGCGCCACCGACAGCCCGCGTTCCAGGCCGAGTTTATGGCTGAACAGGCTGATTGCCGCGATCAGCACCACCACGAAGGTCAGCACCACCGACAGCCTCGGCAGCATCTGCAACTTCAAGTGTTCAAGGTAGGAGCGCAGTGACAGCCCGAGCGCCGTGATGACCGTAAACAGAACGATGCCGAAGCCAAGCTGGGTTTCGCGGAAGGCGAGGGCGATCAGCACCGGGGTAAAGGTGCCGAGGGTCTGCAGGCCGATCAGGTTACGCAGGATCAGGATCACCAGCACGCCGATCGGGATCATCACCATGATCATGAAGGTCTGCTGGGTTTGCAGGGGCAAACCGTACAGCGAGTATTCGAGGAAGTTGGCGTCGGTGTTTTCGTCGGTCAGCTTGGCCAGTCGAATCGCGTTCATTTCGCTGTTGTTCAGGCTGAACGTCACGTTGGCTTTCTTGCCGCCATCGACGGTGATCAGGTTTTCGTCGCCGGTCCACCACAGCAGGCGGTCGGACGGCAGGCCTTGTTCGCCGGTTTCCGGGTTGAAGTACAGCCAGTCGGTGCCGTTGAAGCTGCGCAGCCAGAGTTCCGGCGTTTGCGGCTGATCGGCCACCAGACGGATGGTGTGGACCTTTTCCACCGGCACGTGGGCGATGGACAGGACCAGCTCGACGATTTTCGCCTTGTGCCCGGGGGAAGGATCGCCGCCCAGCAACAGCTTCACGTTGTCATCGTTGAGATTGTTGACACGCTTGATGGCTTCGCCGATGAAGGTTTCGACGTCAGCCGAGTGTTGGCGGATCGGCGCGAGCAGGGCTTCGGCGGCGATTTTTTCCGCACCTTCGACGGCGATGCTGTCGCGGAAGGTCGGGCCCTTGACCTTGGATTTTTCGCCGGTGTAGCGCTTGGTCAGCACCAGGCGGTAATAAAGGGTCTGGTTGCCCTTGGCCCGGCGCGCCGACCAGGTCACCTTGCGGTTGCCGTCGACACGGTTTACGGCCACGCCGTAGTTATTGGAAATGAAACTCTCGTTGAGGCTGACGTAGTCGCGGCTCAGCGGCGGCACGAACATCTGGATCTTGACCGGGTCTTTGGCACTGGCGACGAACTCGACCTTGGCGTCGATGTTCCACAAGTCGTCGGTGGCGTCCTCGGTCACGGGAATGCCGAGCACGAAAATCTGATAGGCCGTAACTGAAATGCCCAGCACCACCAGGATGGCGATCAGCAGTTTCAGATGGAGGGTAAGAGCGCGCATTGGAATTACTCTGCGGTATGTGCGTCGGTGGCGCAGGCGGGTTTGCCAGCAGCGTATTTAAGACTGGGGTCGACCAGCGCGTCGAAGCGTTTCAGCGCTTCGGAGCCGATCAAGAGCGGGTATTGGAAGGCGCTACGGTCGGTTAGGTTCACTTCGATACTGCGTAAAGCCGAACCCATGCAGATATCCAGCTCGATCACCGGACGGGCGGTGTACTTCTTGCCCTCTTCCGGGTCGTAGTCGCCGGCACGACGCTTGATCTTGCTGACGCGGGCCAGTGGCCGTTCGATGGGGTGCGAATGCGCTGCGTCGATGGCCAGATAGAAGCGCACCCAGGACTCGCCATTGCGTTTGAAACGTTTGATGTCGCGGGCACTCAGGGACGCTGTTTTCGCCCCGGTGTCGAGTTTGGCGGCGACTTCCAGGTTGATGCCGTCCAGGGAAGCATACTCGTTGAGGCCGTACACGGTCTTTTCCCCCGCCACGGCGAAACCGGGCAGGCAAAGAAGATAAAGGAATGTCGGGAGGGGCTTGAGTCTCATAAATCCTGGTGCGCAGCGGTCCGTACTTCAATTCAAGGCCCTGGCATCGCTGCGCAAGCTCCCTCGTATGCCTATCAACTATTTATGACAAGCCGTGCAGATGTCACAGACAAATGCGGGCGGCATTCTAGCACGGTGGGTTTATGGCGCCAGCGCTGGCGGGGGGCTATAAACAGAAGGGCTGCCTTGTTGTGGTGCAGTCGGTTATTAGACGATTGTCGACAATACCTATTTATCCTTTGACTGTTGCGGCTGTTTTCGCTAGTTTTTGCGGCATTGGCTTTCAAGGTGTCGACAATATGCTGGATCAACTCGATCCCCCGGTGGTTACGCAAGACGAGTCGGAGACGCTTTCCGAAAACGTCTTCCGCCGCATTCAGGCGGCCATCGTCAAAGGCGAGATCGCCCCGGGCAGCAAGATCTCCGAGCCGGAGCTGGCGCGCACCTACGGCATCAGCCGCGGGCCGTTGCGCGAGGCGATCCATCGACTGGAAGGCCAGCGCCTGCTGGTCCGCGTACCGCACGTCGGGGCGCGGGTGGTTTCGCTGAGCCATGCCGAGCTGCTGGAGCTCTACGAGATTCGCGAATCCCTCGAAGGCATGGCCTGTCGGCTGGCGGCCGAACGCATGACCGTCGAAGAAATCGACGAACTGCGCCGGGTCCTCGAAACCCACGAGCGCGATGAGGCGTTTCAGGCCGGCGTTGGCTATTACCAGCAGGAAGGCGACTTCGATTTCCACTACCGGATCATCCAGGGCAGCGGCAACCGCACCCTGACGCAGATGCTGTGCGGCGAGCTCTACCAGCTGGTGCGCATGTACCGCATCCAGTTTTCCACCACGCCCAATCGCCCGCACCAGGCCTTTGCCGAGCACCACCGAATTCTCGACGCCATCGCCGACCGTGACGGTGAGCTCGCCGAGTTGTTGATGCGCCGTCACATCGGCGCCTCCAAACGCAATATCGCCCGTCACTACCAGGACGGCGCTAACCAGACAGCCACTGAACGAGGTGAGTCATGAGTTCCAACAAGAGCACTCCAGGCCAGCGTTTCCGCGATGCGGTCGCCAGCGAACATCCGCTGCAAGTGGTCGGCGCGATCAACGCCAACCACGCGCTGCTGGCCAAGCGCGCCGGTTTCAAGGCCATTTACCTGTCGGGTGGCGGGGTGGCTGCCGGCTCCCTCGGCGTGCCGGACCTGGGCATCACCGGCCTGGATGACGTGCTGACCGACGTGCGTCGCATTACCGACGTGTGCGACCTGCCGCTGCTGGTGGACGTGGACACCGGTTTCGGTTCCTCGGCGTTCAACGTCGCGCGCACCGTCAAGTCGATGATCAAGTTCGGCGCGGCGGCGATCCATATTGAAGACCAGGTCGGCGCCAAGCGCTGCGGTCACCGTCCAAATAAAGAGATCGTGTCGCTGCAGGAAATGGTCGACCGGATCAAGGCCGCCGTCGATGCGCGCACCGATGACAGCTTCGTGATCATGGCTCGCACCGACGCCCTGGCAGTGGAAGGTCTGGAATCCGCGCTGGATCGCGCCGCCGCCTGCATCGAAGCCGGCGCCGACATGATCTTCCCGGAAGCTATCACCGAACTGGGCATGTACAAGCTGTTCGCCAATCGCGTGAAAGCGCCGATCCTGGCTAACATCACCGAATTCGGCGCGACGCCGCTGTACACCACCGAGCAACTCGCCGCTGCCGATGTGTCGCTGGTGCTGTACCCGCTGTCCGCTTTCCGCGCGATGAACAAGGCGGCGGAAAACGTCTACACCGCAATCCGTCGCGACGGCACGCAACAGAACGTGATCGACACCATGCAGACCCGCTTGGAGCTTTACGATCGCATCGACTACCACACCTTCGAGCAGAAGCTTGATGCGTTGTTTGCCGCGAAGAAGTAACGAAAGCCCTGTAGGAGCGAAGCTTGCTCTGGGCGGCGATCCGACGAAGACGCACTGACATTCAACATTAATGTCGTCTGATACAGCGCTTTCGCGAGCAAGCATCGCTCCTACAAGTTTCCCTGACAAATTCAAGAAAAACTGGAGACAGCAATGGCCGAAGCAAAAGTACTCAGTGGCGCCGGGCTCCGTGGCCAGGTTGCCGGGCAAACCGCTCTGTCCACCGTGGGCCAATCGGGCGCAGGCCTGACCTATCGCGGCTACGACGTTCGCGAACTGGCGGCCGACGCGCAATTCGAAGAAGTGGCTTATCTGCTGCTTTACGGTGAATTGCCGACCAAGGCACAACTCGCCGCTTACATCAGCAAACTGGGCAAGCTGCGCGACCTGCCGCAAGCGCTCAAAGAAGTGCTGGAACGCATTCCTGCCGACGCCCACCCGATGGACGTGATGCGCACCGGTTGCTCGTTCCTGGGCAACATCGAGCCGGAGAAAGACTTCTCCGAGCAACACGACGTGACCGACCGCCTGCTCGCCGCGTTCCCGGCGATCATGTGCTACTGGTATCGCTTCAGCCATGACGGCAAGCGCATCAGCTGCGTGAGCGACGAACAATCCATCGGCGGCCACTTCCTGCACTTGCTGCACGGCAAGAAACCGAGCGATTTGCACGTCAAAGTGATGAACGTTTCGCTGATCCTCTACGCGGAACACGAGTTCAACGCCTCGACCTTCACCGCACGGGTGTGCGCCTCGACGCTGTCGGACATGTATTCCTGCGTCACCGCGGCCATCGGTTCGTTGCGCGGCCCTCTGCACGGCGGCGCCAACGAAGCGGCGATGGAAATGATCGAGCGCTTCTCGTCGCCTGAAGAGGCCGTCGAGGGCACCCTCGGCATGCTGGCGCGCAAGGACAAGATCATGGGCTTCGGCCACGCGATCTATAAAGACAACGATCCGCGTAACGAAGTGATCAAGGGCTGGTCGAAAAAACTCGCTGAAGAAGTGGGCGACACCGTGCTGTTCCCGGTTTCCGAAGCCATCGACGCGACCATGTGGGAACAGAAGAAACTGTTCCCGAACGCCGACTTCTACCATGCGTCGACGTACCACTTCATGGGCATTCCGACCAAGTTGTTCACACCGATCTTCGTCTGCTCGCGCCTGACCGGCTGGGCGGCGCACGTGTTCGAACAGCGTGCCAACAACCGCATCATCCGCCCGAGCGCCGAGTATGTCGGCGTCGAACAGCGCAAGTTCGTGCCAATCGAACAACGCTGAATGGTGAAGGCCTGCACCGGGATCTGAACTCTACGCAGATCCCTGTAGGAGCGAGCCTGCTCGCGATGACGGACTGACATTCAAAATGGATGTCGACTGATTGACCGCTATCGCGAGCAGGCTCACTCCTACAGTGGATTGTGTGCATTTCAGGTGCTGTGCCAGGCCCCACCTTTTGAAACTACCGTGACCGAGTCCTGACGATGAACACTGAATTCCGTAAACCGCTGCCCGGCAGCCATCTGGATTACTTCGACGTCCGCGCGGCTGTCGAGGCTATCCAGCCTGGCGCCTACGACACTCTGCCGTACACCTCTCGCGTGCTGGCGGAAAACCTGGTACGTCGCTGCGACCCGGCCACGCTCACCGAATCCCTGAAGCAATTCATCGAGCGCAAACGCGACCTCGACTTCCCGTGGTTCCCGGCTCGCGTGGTGTGCCACGACATCCTCGGCCAGACCGCGCTGGTCGACCTCGCCGGCCTGCGTGACGCCATCGCCCTGCAAGGTGGTGACCCGGCGCAAGTGAACCCGGTGGTGCCGACGCAGTTGATCGTCGACCACTCCCTGGCCGTCGAGCGCGGAGGCTTCGACCCGGAGGCGTTCGAGAAGAATCGCGCCATCGAAGACCGTCGCAACGAAGACCGTTTCCACTTCATCAACTGGACCAAAAAGGCCTTCAAGAACGTTGATGTGATTCCACCGGGCAACGGCATCATGCACCAGATCAACCTGGAGAAAATGTCTCCGGTGATCCAGGTGCGTGACGGCGTGGCGTTCCCCGACACTTGCGTCGGCACCGACAGCCACACCCCGCACGTCGATGCACTGGGCGTGATCGCCATTGGTGTCGGTGGTCTGGAAGCCGAGAGCGTGATGCTCGGCCGTGCGTCGTGGATGCGTCTGCCGGAAAGCGTCGGCGTTGAACTGACCGGCAAGCTGCAACCGGGCATCACTGCCACTGACATGGTGCTGGCGTTGACCGAGTTCCTGCGCAAGCAAAAAGTGGTCGGCGCATGGCTGGAATTCTTCGGTGAAGGCGCCGCCGCGCTGACCCTCGGCGACCGCGCAACCATCTCCAACATGGCCCCGGAATACGGCGCCACGGCGGCGATGTTCTACATCGACCAGCAAACCATCGACTACCTCAAACTCACCGGCCGTGAAGACGAGCAGGTGCAGTTGGTCGAGAACTACGCCAAGCAAACCGGCCTGTGGGCTGACAGCCTGAAAGGCGCGCAATACGAGCGCGGCCTGACGTTCGACTTGTCCACCGTCGTGCGTAACATGGCCGGCCCGAGCAACCCGCACGCCCGCGTCGCCACCTCGGATCTCGCCGCCCAAGGCATCTCCGGTCAGTGGGACGACGTTCCTGGCCAGATGCCGGATGGCGCGGTGATCATCGCCGCCATCACCAGCTGCACCAACACCAGTAACCCGCGCAACGTGATTGCCGCCGGCCTGCTGGCGCGCAACGCCAACAAGCTCGGCCTGACCCGCAAGCCGTGGGTCAAATCGTCCCTGGCGCCGGGTTCGAAAACCGTGGCGCTGTACCTGGACGAAGCCGGCCTGACGACTGAGCTGGAGCAACTTGGTTTCGGCGTCGTGGCGTTCGCTTGCACCACGTGTAACGGCATGTCCGGTGCGCTGGATCCGGTGATCCAGCAAGAGATCATCGACCGCGACCTGTACGCCACCGCCGTGCTCTCCGGTAACCGCAACTTCGACGGCCGGATTCACCCGTACGCCAAGAACGCGTTCCTTGCTTCGCCGCCGTTGGTGGTCGCTTACGCCATCGCCGGCACCATCCGTTTCGACATCGAAAAAGATGTGCTGGGCCTGGACGCCGAAGGCAAGGAAATCCGCCTGAAAGACATCTGGCCGAGCGACGAAGAAATCGACGCCGTGGTCAAGGCGTCGGTCAAGCCGGAGCAGTTCCGTCAGGTCTACATCCCGATGTTCGCCATCCATGAAGACACCGGCCCGAAAGTCACGCCGCTGTACGACTGGCGCGAGATGAGCACTTACATCCGTCGTCCGCCGTACTGGGAAGGCGCGTTGGCCGGCGCACGTCCGCTCAAGGGCATGCGCCCATTGGCGGTGCTGCCGGACAACATCACCACCGATCACCTGTCGCCGTCGAACGCGATCATGCTGGACAGCGCGGCGGGTGAATACCTGGCGAAAATGGGCTTGCCGGAAGAGGACTTCAACTCTTACGCGACTCACCGTGGCGACCACCTGACCGCGCAACGCGCCACCTTCGCCAACCCGAAACTGTTCAATGAAATGGTTCAGGAAAACGGCAAGGTCAAGCAGGGTTCTCTCGCTCGCGTCGAGCCGGAAGGCAAAGTGATGCGCATGTGGGAAGCCATCGAAACCTACATGGAGCGCAAGCAGCCGCTGATCATCATTGCCGGCGCCGATTACGGTCAGGGTTCGTCCCGCGACTGGGCGGCCAAGGGCGTGCGTCTGGCGGGTGTCGAGGCGATTGCCGCTGAAGGTTTCGAGCGCATCCACCGCACCAACCTGGTGGGCATGGGCGTGTTGCCGCTGGAGTTCAAACCGGGCACCGACCGTCATACCCTGGCCATCGACGGTAGCGAAACCTACGACGTGATCGGTGAGCGCACGCCGCGTGCCGAACTGACGCTGGTGATCAACCGCAAGAACGGCGAACGCGTCGAAGTGCCAGTCACCTGCCGCCTCGACACCGCTGAAGAAGTGTCGATCTACGAGGCCGGCGGCGTGTTGCAGCGTTTCGCTCAGGACTTCCTCGAAGAATCGGCGGTTGCCGTTTAACACGATGAGTTCGGGCGGGACCCTGCGGTCCCGCTCGATCCTAAAAGGACCATCATGGCTCACGCACCTCAGATCAAAATCCCCGCCACCTACATGCGCGGCGGCACCAGCAAAGGCGTGTTTTTCAGCCTCAAAGACCTGCCCGAAGCGGCACAGATTCCCGGCCCGGCGCGCGATGCCTTGTTGCTGCGCGTGATCGGCAGCCCCGACCCTTACGACAAGCAAATCGACGGTATGGGCGGCGCAACGTCCAGCACCAGCAAAACCGTGATCCTGTCGAAAAGCACCAAGGCTGATCACGACGTCGATTACCTGTTCGGTCAGGTCTCGATCGACAAGCCTTTCGTCGACTGGAGCGGTAATTGCGGCAACCTGTCGGCAGCGGTCGGTTCGTTCGCCATCAGCAATGGTTTGGTGGACGCCAGCCGCATTCCGCAGAACGGCATCGCCGTGGTGCGCGTATGGCAGGCCAACATCGGCAAGACCATCATCGCCCACGTGCCGATTACTAACGGTGAAGTGCAGGAAACCGGCGATTTCGAACTCGACGGAGTGACCTTTCCCGCCGCTGAAGTGCAGGTCGAATTCATGGACCCTGCCGCGGAAGAAGAGGGTGGCGGCGGTTCGATGTTCCCCACCGGCAATCTGGTGGATGACCTGGAAGTGCCCGGCGTCGGGACCTTCAAGGCAACCATGATCAATGCCGGCATCCCGA
This sequence comes from Pseudomonas sp. PS02303, assembly GCF_029959925.1. Taxonomy (NCBI): domain Bacteria; kingdom Pseudomonadati; phylum Pseudomonadota; class Gammaproteobacteria; order Pseudomonadales; family Pseudomonadaceae; genus Pseudomonas; species Pseudomonas sp. PS02303. The sequence goes on along the minus strand of NZ_JASCOM010000207.1, from coordinate 584 downwards.
CGATTTTCGTCAATGCCGAAGACATTGGCTACACCGGTACCGAGTTGCAGGGGGCGATCAATGGCGATCCGAAAGCGCTGCTGATGTTCGAGACGATCCGTGCTTATGGCGCATTGCGCATGGGCTTGATCAAGGACCTGGACGAAGCGGCCAAGCGTCAGCACACACCTAAGGTGGCCTTTGTGGCAAAGCCGGCGGACTACGTGTCGTCCAGCGGCAAAGCCATTGCGGCAGGGGATGTCGACCTGCTGGTACGTGCGTTGTCGATGGGTAAATTGCACCACGCGATGATGGGCACGGCGGCCGTTGCCATCGGCACGGCAGCGGCGATTACCGGCACCTTGGTCAACCTCGCGGCGGGTGGAATCGAACGCAATGCCGTGCGCTTCGGGCATCCGTCCGGCACCTTGCGGGTGGGCGCTGAAGCTAGCCTGGTGAACGGTGAATGGAAAGTGAACAAGGCCATCATGAGCCGCAGTGCGCGGGTGTTGATGGAAGGTTACGTCCGCGTGCCGGGTGATTCCTTCTAACAACACCTAACGCCTGTAGGAGCCAGGCTTGCCGGCGAAGGCGCCCTCAAGATC
>NZ_JASCOM010000206.1:0-10473 GCF_029959925.1 Pseudomonas sp. PS02303 | reverse complement strand
AGCCTCGCTCCTACGGGGTGTGGGGGTTTCATGGAATATAATCCGACGCGGACACTGCAGGAGCGAGGCTTGCCCGCGAAGAGGCCATTACTGACACCACACCTTTTCCCGCAGGCAACAAAAAGCCCACCAAAAGGTGGGCCTCTTGTCTTACAGCGCTATCAGAACAACTTCATCTTCGGCGCTTCTTCTTTCAGCGGTTCGACTTTCGCCGTCTGCTCGTTCCAGCCACCACCCAGTGCCTTGTACAGATTGACCGCACTGATCAGCTGCGCCAGACGATCAGTGATCAGCACCTGCTGGGCGCTGAACAACTGACGCTGGGCGTCGAGGAAGGTCAGGTTGCTGTCGACACCGATACGGTAGCGACGCTCGGCCAGACGGTAGTAGTCCTGGTTGGCGGTGACGAAATCACGCTGCGCCTGCAGCTGATCGGTGTAGGTCTGGCGGGCGGCCAGGCCGTCGGCGACTTCCTGGAAGGCCGTTTGAATGGACTTCTCGTAGTTCGCCACGCCGATGTCTTTCTGGATTTTCGAGTAATCCAGGCTGGCGCGCAGGCTGCCGGCATTGAAGATCGGCAGATTGATCTGCGGCGAGAACAACCAGGTGCCCGAGCCGCCCTTGAACAGACCGGACAAGTCCGGGCTCAGGGTCCCGGCATTGGCCGTCAGGCTGATGCTCGGGAAGAACGCCGCCCGTGCCGCGCCGATGTTGGCGTTGGCAGCTTTCAGGTTGTACTCGGCCTGGAGAATATCCGGACGACGTTGCAGCAAGTCCGATGGCAGACCGGGCGGTACGTCGCTCAGCAGGTTGTCAGATAGCGGTTTGGCTTCTCGCAGATTGGCCGGGATGCCGGTGCCGAGCAGCAGCACCAGGCTGTTTTCGTCCTGCGCGACCTGACGGGTGTACTTGGCCAGTTGCGCCCGGGCGTTTTCCACCGAGGTACGCGACTGGGCCAGGTCCAGGGCCGAGGCCACACCGACTTCGTTGCTGCGCGCGGTGAGCTTGTAGCTCTCCTCGAACGCACCGAGGGTGTCCTGGGTGAGTTTCAGCAGTTCCTTGTCGGCCTGCCAGGTCAGGTAGGCATTGGCCACGCTGGCCACCAGACTGATCTGCGTGCTGCGACGGCCTTCTTCTGTCGCGAAGTACTTCTGAAGGGCTTCTTCGCTGAGGCTGCGAACCCGACCGAACAGGTCGAGTTCATAAGCACTGATACCGACCGTAGCGGAGTAGGAACTGCTGATGCCCGCTTGACCGGTCTGCGACGCGTCAGCCGGAAGACGCTGACGGCTGCCGGTGCCATTGGCTGAAACGGCCGGGAACAGATCGGCGCGCTGGATGCGGTATTGAGCCGCGAACGCGTCGATGTTCAGGGCGGCGACACGCAGGTCACGGTTGTTTTCCAGCGACACCTGAATCAGCTGTTGCAGTGCCGGGTCATGGAAAAACTGCTTCCAGCCCTGTTCCGCAGCGGCCTGATTCGGCGCCTGGGCCGACGAGTACGCCGGACCTTGCGGGTATTGGCCCGCCACTGGTGCCTCAGGTTGCTGATAGTCGGGAATCAGCGAGCAGCCGCTCAGCACGAAGGCGGCAACGGCGATGGAGAGTAGCGACTTGCTCATTGGCCAGCCTCTTTAGAAGGTTCAATTGCGTCATCCTGGTCGGCTTTTTTGCGCTGGCCAATGGACGACACGGTAACGAAGAACAGTGGGACCCAGAAGATCGCCAGGACGGTGGCGGTGATCATACCGCCAATCACCACCGTACCGATGGCGTGCTGGCTACCCGAGCCGGCGCCAGTGGAAATGGCCAGCGGCACGACGCCGAGGACAAACGCCAGGGAGGTCATGATGATTGGACGCAAACGCATGCGGCAAGCCTCGATGGCGGCCTCCTGCAAGCTCTTGCCCTGTTCATGCAGGTCTTTGGCGAACTCGACGATCAGAATGGCGTTTTTTGCCGCCAGACCAATGGTGGTCAACAGACCCACCAGGAAGTACACGTCGTTGGACAGACCGCGCAAGCTGGTCGCCATCAAGGCTCCGATAATCCCCAGCGGCACCACGAGCACCACCGCAATCGGAATCGACCAGCTTTCATACAACGCGGCCAGACACAGGAACACCATCAGGATCGACAACGCGAACAGCGCTGGCGCCTGCGAACCCGCCAGTCGCTCCTCGTACGACAGGCCGGTCCAGGAAATACCAACACCGGCCGGGAGTTTCTGGGCCAGGGCTTCGACTTCGGCCATGGCTTCACCGGTGGAATAGCCGGGTGCCGGGGCACCGAGAATTTCCATCGCTTCTACGCCGTTGTAACGCGAGAGCTTCGGTGCACCGTAAATCCACTCGCCCTTGGCGAACGCGGAGAATGGAACCATGGTGCCGGCGCTGTTGCGTACGTACCATTTCTTCACGTCTTCAGGACTCATGCGAGCGCCCGGCTGGCCTTGTACGTAAACCTTCTTCACCCGACCGCGGTCGATGAAGTCGTTGACGTAGCTACTGCCCAGGGCAATCGACAGGGTGCTGTTGATGTCGGCGATGGTAATGCCCAGGGCGCTGGCCTTCTCGTCATCGATTTCCAGTTGGTATTGCGGTTCGTCGTTCAGACCGTTCGGGCGGACCTGCGACAGCACCTTGCTCTGCGCCGCCATGCCGAGGAACTGGTTGCGTGCAGCCATCAGTGCGTCGTGACCGATACCAGCACGGTCTTGCAAGAACACGTCGAAACCGGTGGCGTTACCCAGCTCCAGCACCGCCGGAGGTGCGAACGCAAACACCATGGCGTCACGGAAGGTGAAGAAATGCTGTTGGGCACGGGCCGCGACTTTGAACACGCTGTTGTCGGCGTTACGTTCGGCCCACGGTCGGAGCATGATGAACGCCATACCCGAACTCTGACCACGGCCGGCGAAGTTGAAGCCGGTCACTGTGAACACCGAGGCCACCGCGTCACCTTCACCGCCGTCCTTGCCCGGACGCAGCAGGAACTCACGCATCTCGTCCACGACCACTTGGGTGCGCTGGGAACTGGAACCGGCCGGGGTTTGCACTTGGGCAAACAGTACACCTTGGTCTTCTTCCGGCAGGAATGCGGATGGAATACGCAGGAACAACCAGATCATGCCGACGACGATGATCACGTACACCAGCAGATACGGCACCTTGTTGCGCAGAATGTTGCCAACGCCGCGTTCGTAGCTTTTCACGCTACGGTCGAAGTTGCGGTTGAACCAGCCGAAAAATCCGCGTTTCGGGACGCCGTGCTCACCCTTGGGAATCGCTTTGAGCATGGTGGCGCAGAGCGCCGGGGTAAAGATCAGGGCAACCAGTACCGACAGGGCCATGGCCGAGACGATGGTGATCGAGAACTGCTTGTAGATCACACCGGTGGAACCGCCGAAGAACGCCATCGGCAACAGTACCGCCGACAGCACCAGAGCAATACCGACCAGTGCACCCTGGATCTGCCCCATGGATTTCTTGGTGGCTTCCTTGGGGGACAGGCCTTCTTCACTCATGACCCGTTCGACGTTCTCCACCACGACGATGGCGTCGTCCACCAGCAAACCGATGGCCAGCACCATACCGAACATGGTCAGGGTGTTGATGCTGAAACCGAACGCCGCGAGGATTCCGAAGGTCCCCAGCAGTACCACGGGCACGGTCATCGTGGTGATGACGGTGGCGCGGAAGTTTTGCAGGAACAGGAACATCACCAGGAACACCAGCACGATCGCTTCGACCAGGGTTTCAACCACACCCTTGATCGACTCGGTCACCACCGGTGTGGTGTCGTACGGGAACACCACTTCCATCCCTTGCGGGAAGAACGGCTTGAGGGATTCGATGGTTTTGCGCAGAGCTTTTGCAGTGTCGAGGGCGTTGGCACCGTTGGCCAGTTTCACCGCCAGACCGGAGGCCGGGCTACCGTTGAACTGGGCGCTGATCGAGTAGTTTTCACCGCCCAGAGCGACATCCGCCACGTCGCCGACACGCACTTGCGAACCATCTTTGTTGACCTTCAGCAAGATGGCCTTGAACTGCTCAGCCGTTTGCAGACGAGTCTTGCCGATGATCGTCGCGTTCAACTGTTGGCCGGCCACGGCAGGCAAACCACCGAGCTGACCGGACGACACCTGGACGTTCTGCGCGGCGATGGCGGCTTTCACGTCCCCCGGGGTCAGGTTGAAGTTGTTCAACTTGGCCGGGTCGAGCCAGATCCGCATTGCGTACTGCGCACCGAAGACCTGGAAGTCACCTACACCGGCGGTCCGCGAGATCGGGTCCTGCATGTTCGACACGATGTAGTTGGACAGGTCGTCCTTGGTCATGCTGCCGTCGCGAGATACCACGCCGATCACCATCAGGAAGTTTTTCACTGCCTTGGTCACGCGGATACCCTGTTGCTGCACTTCTTGCGGCAGCAGCGGGGTGGCCAGGTTCAGTTTGTTCTGGACCTGAACCTGCGCGGTATCGGAGTTGGTGCCCTGCTCGAAGGTCGCGGTAATGGTCATGCTGCCGTCGGAGTTACTTTCCGAGGAGACATAACGCAGGTTATCGATACCGTTGAGCTGTTGTTCGATGACCTGCACCACGGTGTCCTGCACGGTTTGTGCGGACGCGCCTGGGTAGGTGACCTGGATCGCAATGGCCGGAGGCGCAATGCTCGGGTATTGGTTGATCGGAAGTTTGAGAATCGAGAGTGCCCCGACCAGCATGATCACCAGGGCAATTACCCAAGCGAAAATCGGACGGTCGATAAAAAATTTCGACATGGTTTACTCCCCTTTGCCGCTGGAAGCCTTGTCAGCTGCCTGTGCGGGGGCCGGGTTCTTTGCGCCAACGTTAGTCGCTTCACTGGCTTTGACTTCGACGCCAGGTTTGACGAATTGCAGTCCTTCGGTGATCAGACGATCGCCGGCCTTCAGGCCGTCTTCGATCAGCCATTGGTTGCCGACGGTGCGGCTGGCCTTGAGCTGACGCAGTTCGACCTTGTTGTCCGCACCGACGACCAGTGCGGTCGGCGAGCCTTTGAGGTCGCGGGTTACGCCTTGTTGCGGCGCCAGAATGGCAGCGGCGTTCACACCGGATTTGAGCTGAGCGTGTACGAACATGCCCGGAAGCAGCGTGTGATCCGGGTTCGGGAACACTGCACGCAAGGTCACGGAGCCGGTGGTCTGGTCAACCGAGACTTCGGAGAATTCGAGCTTGCCTTCCTGTTTGTACTGGCTGCCGTCTTCGAGCGTCAGCTTGACCGCCGCTGCCGTGTCGCCAGCCTTTTGCAGGCGACCGCTTTCCAGTTCGCGACGCAGCTCAAGCAGCTCGACCGAAGACTGGGTGACGTCGACATAAATCGGATCGAGTTGCTGGATCACCGCCATGGCATCGACCTGGCCGTTGCTGACCAGCGCACCCTCGGTCACGTTCGAGCGGCCGATGCGGCCGGAAATCGGCGCGTAGACCTTGGTGTACCGCACATTGATCTGAGCGGTTTGCAGCGCGGCTTCCGATTGCATGCGGTTGGCCACCGCCGTGTCGTATTCCTGACGGCTGACGGCCTGTTCGTTGACCAACTGCTTGTAGCGATCCGAGATCGACTTCGTCTGTTGCAGGTTGGCTTGGGCGCTTTTCAGCGTAGCGTCATAGACCGACGGATCGATCTGATACAGCTGCTGGCCGGCCTTGACGTCACCGCCTTCCTTGAACAGACGTTTGAGAATGATGCCATTGACCTGTGGGCGAACTTCGGCGATGCGGAACGCACTGGTGCGCCCCGGCAGCTCGGACGTCAGGGTAAAGGCTTGAGGTTGCAGGGTGACCACGCCGACCTGAGGAGGCGGTGCGGCGGGTGCCGCTTCTTCCTTTTTGCATCCGCTGAGCAGTGATGCCAGGGCGACGGCGGCGACCAGAGCGGTAACAGCTGGCTTGAATTGCATGAAAATCCTCGGGTCAGGCGCGCAAGAAACGCACTAGAAATGTGAAAGGGTAAAAAATGAGTGCTGAGTGGATAAGTAGCTTGCTAAGGAATATACTTACGTTCATGGTTGTTTGTAAACACCTTGACTGCGTATCCACCCCGTTACCAACGCCCGTCAAAGGTTCGAATTGTAAGCCGGGGACGAGTCCCAAGAGCGCTCGCCCCACTTTTGTTCAGCGGCTGTTCAGACATCGCTGAAGCATCCCGATTGAGGTTTTACTGCCATGGTCCGTCGTACCAAAGAGGAAGCTCAAGAAACCCGCAGCCAGATACTGGAAGCGGCAGAGAAAGCCTTTTATGAAAGAGGCGTGGCGCGCACTACGCTGGCGGACATCGCGACTCTGGCCGGCGTGACTCGCGGCGCCATCTACTGGCATTTCAGCAATAAGGCGGATCTGGTGCAGGCCATGCTCGATAGCTTGAAAGAGCCGCTGGATGAAATGGCCAGGGCCAGTGAAAGCGAAGATGAACTCGATCCGCTGGGCTGCATGCGCAAACTGCTGATTCATTTGTTTCATCAAGTTGCCCTGGATCCGAAGACCCGACGCATCAATGAGATTTTGTTTCATAAGTGCGAATTCACCGATGAAATGTGCGATCTGCGTCAGCAGCGTCGTGAAGTCAGCCTCGATTGCAATGTGCGAATCGCCCTGGCCCTGAGTAATGCGGTGAATCGGGGGCAAATGCCCGAGGACCTCGACACAGTCCGCGCGGCCATCAGCCTGCACGCCTACATAGATGGCATGCTGTACCAGTGGCTATTGGCCCCGGACAGTTTTCAACTGCACACCGAAGCCGAGCGTTGGGTCAATACAGGATTGGACATGCTGCGCCTGAGCCCCAGCCTGCGCAAATAAAACAAAATGCGTAATTGGATCCGTTTATGTCAACCATTAAGGCGAGCGTTGATCCCTTCAATGTTCGCCTTAATGCACCGGGATGCTTTTATATACGCACGCTCGTCAGGTTGAAAGGTAGCGAGCTACGTATTTTGTAGTGATTTTGTGTCGTGCGTGTGAATCGGTGTGAAGCTCTGTGAATAAACATGGCGCAACAAAAAGCCCCGGCTCTTTCGAGTCGGGGCTTTTGCATTTCAAGGGGGATGCTTACATCACGGGATAGTCGATGTAACCCACGGGCCCCTTGGCGTAGAACAGCTCGGGACGCGCTTCGTTAAGCGGCGCATCCGCCTTCAAGCGTGCCGGCAGGTCCGGGTTGGCAATGAATGGAACGCCGAAGGCGACTGCATCTGCCTTGCCGCTGGCCAGCCAAGCGTTGGCGCTGTCCTTGGTGAAGCGTTCGTTGACGATGTACGGGCCGCCGAACGCTTCTTTCAATTGTGGACCCAGGCTGTCGCCGGCTTCTTTCTCACGGGAGCAAATGAACGCGATGCCACGCTTGCCCAGTTCGCGAGCGACGTAAGTGAACGTCTCGGCCAGGTTGTCATCGCCCATGTCGTGGGAGTCGGCACGCGGAGACAAGTGCACGCCGACGCGGCCAGCGCCCCAGACTTCGATTGCGGCGTCGGTTACTTCCAGCAACAGGCGCGCACGGTTTTCCAGGGAGCCACCGTAGTTATCGGTGCGCTGGTTGGTGCTGCTTTGCAGGAACTGATCGAGCAGGTAACCATTGGCACCGTGGATTTCCACGCCGTCAAAACCGGCAGCCTTGGCGTTCTCGGCACCGGTGCGGTAGGCGTCGACGATGTCGGCGATTTCAGCGGTTTCCAGTGCGCGCGGGGTTGGGTAGTCGGACAATGGGCGAACCAGGCTGACGTGACCCTTTGGCTGGATGGCGCTCGGTGCGACTGGTGCTTCACCGTTCAGGTACGACTCGTGGGAAACCCGGCCGACGTGCCACAGTTGCAGGAAAATCTTGCCGCCCGCACCGTGGATCGCTTTGGTCACGTTCGCCCAACCGCGCACTTGGTCGTTGGACCAGATACCCGGAGTGTCCGGGTAGCCGACGCCCATCGGCGTGACCGACGTGGCTTCGCTGAGGATCAGGCCGGCCGAGGCGCGTTGTACGTAGTATTCGGCCATCAGGGCGTTTGGCACCCGGCCTTCGTCGGCGCGGCAGCGGGTCAGCGGCGCCATGATGATGCGGTTGGCCAGCTCGATGTCGCCCAGTTTGATCGGATCGAAAATAGTCGTCATTTAAGTACAACCCTCGTGAAGTATCAGTTGATAGCAGGGGCCAGTTCGGGATTACCGCGCTGACGGAAAGTAATCAGGGTCACCAGTAGGGCGAGTACTGCCAGTGCTGCTGCCGCGAGTGGAACGCTGGTCAAGCCGAAACCGTGGGCGATGACGCTGCCGCCGACCCAGGCGCCCAAGGCGTTGCCGATGTTGAAAGCGCCGATGTTCAGGGTCGACACCAGGTTCGGCGCGTCCTTGCCGTAGGTCACCACGTTCACTTGCAGGGCGGGGACGGCGGCGAAGCACGCGGTGGCCCAGAGGAACAGGGTGATTTCGGCCGGGATCAGCGCGACGCTGGTCCAGGTCAGTACGGTCGAGATCACGGCCATCGAGATGAAGACGCCGATCAGCGTTGCGGCCAGGCCTTTGTCAGCCAGCTTGCCGCCGATGATGTTGCCGACCGTCAGGCCCAGTCCGATGAGCATCAGGGTCCAGGTCACGCCTTTGGGCGAGACGCCGGTGACATCACCGAGCAGCGGGGCGACATAAGTGAACAGGGTGAATACCGACGCCGCGAACAGCGCCGTCATGCTCAGCGACAGCCAGATCCCGGCGCCTTTGAGGGCGCGCAGTTCGGCGCGCATGTCGAGTTTCTCTTCATCGCGCTTGGCCGGCAGGAAGCGGATCAGGCCAATCAACGCGATCACACCAATCACGGTCACTGCCCAGAAGGTCGAGCGCCAGCCGGCTTCCTGACCGAGCGCGGTGCCCAACGGAACGCCGAGCACGTTGGCCAGGGTCAGGCCGGTGAACATCAAGGCCACGGCGGAGGCGCGTTTGTTCGCCGGAACCAGACCTGCCGCCACCACCGAACCGATACCGAAGAACGCACCGTGGCAGAGGGCCGTGACCACACGGGCAAACATCAGCACGTTGTAATCGGTCGCCATGGCACAGAGCAGGTTGCCGATGATGAAAATGCCCATCAACGCGACCAGTGCAGCCTTGCGCGGTAATCGGGAGGTGGCCAGTGCCATGAATGGCGCACCGATGGCCACGCCCAGGGCGTAACCGGTCACCAGCCAGCCAGCGCCCGGGATCGACACGCCGAGGTCAGCCGCCACATCGGGCAACAAGCCCATGATGACGAACTCGGTGGTGCCGATGGCGAAGGCGCTCAAGGCCAGAATGAGAAGCGAGAGGGGCATTGGTTAATTCCTTGTCGGAGCGCTGAGCTCCTTGACGATGGCCGCGAGGAACGCCTGGATCACGTCCTCGTTGCGCTTGAAGAAGTGCCATTGACCGGCTTTCTGGCTGCTGATCAGTCCCGCACGTTGCAAGGTCGCCAAATGGGCGGACACGGTCGACTGCGACAGGCCGCAGCGTTGATCGATCTGTCCGGCGCAAATGCCGTACTCGTGGTTGTGGATCTGTTCCGGGAACTGGGTCTTGGGGTCTTTCAGCCAGATGAGGATGTCTCGGCGGACTGGGTGTGCCAGGGCTTTTATTATTTCGTCGAGGTCGATGGTCATGGGTTTGGGCTCGTGATGAGTAAAACGCTATATCGCGATGTGGCGAACTTTAAATCGGTAGATCGCGATATACAAATATGATTTTGGTCTGACGAGCGCATAAATCGCTATATCGGGTTATAACGATACGGTGAGTGTCAACATTCGAAGGCGCAATGCTAAGCTGCGCCCATGAACTATCTCGCCCATCTTCACCTCGGTCGCCAGCGCCCCGGTCAATTGCTCGGCAGTCTGTATGGCGATTTCGTCAAGGGACGGCTGCAAGGGCAGTTCAACCCGGAGATTGAAGCGGCCATCCAGCTACATCGCAGCATCGACGTCTTCACCGACCGCCATCCGTTGGTGGATGCCTCGCTGTCGCGATTTTCCACCACACGCCGGCGTTACGCCGGGATCGTGCTCGACGTGTTTTTCGACCACTGCCTGGCGCGGGACTGGACCCTCTACTCGGACCAGCCGCTGGAGCGGTTCACCTCGGATGTGTATCGGGTGCTGTCGACTGAGCCTCAATTGCCGGAGCGGTTGGCGAGGATCGCGCCGCACATGGTGGCGAATGACTGGTTGGGGTCTTATCAGGAGTTTGATGTGCTGGACCAAGTGCTGCGGGGGATTTCGCGGCGGTTGACCCGGCCTGAGGAACTGGCGGGGGCGATGCAGGAATTGCGTCGGCTGTACGAACCGCTCAGTGAGGATTTCCGGTTGTTTTATCCGCAGCTTCAGGATTTCGCCCAAAACTACCCTGCGCCTTAAACCCCTTGTAGGAGTGAGCCTGCTCGCGATAGCGGTGTGTCATTCAGCATCATTGTTGAATTTAAAAC
>NZ_JASCOM010000205.1:0-10566 GCF_029959925.1 Pseudomonas sp. PS02303 | reverse complement strand
GGCAAGCCTCGCTCCTACAGGTATCGCATGATCCTTGTAGGAGCGAGGCTTGCCCGCGAAGGCGTCAATACCGACAACATCAACTCAGGAATACTGAACTTCCATCTCATCCAGCTGGTGATCAAAGCTTTTGAGCCGCGCCGTCCACGTATACACCAGCACTTCAAAATCGCGATTGATTACCGCCCCGCCCGTCACGTCCGCACGGGGATCGCAGAAGTCCAGCTGATAGCGTTCGCGGGCCATGGCGGCGGCGACATCGGAGAGTTCGCGGGCGTTGTTCAGCCAGTGCCTGCCGTCTTCGGAGACTTGCTTGTCCAGTTCGAGGCATTGTTTCTTCAACGTATCGAGGCTTTTTTCCAGTGGCGTGCCGGTGAGTTCGCCCATAACTTCCTGGAACGTGCGCCCCGGTTGCCAGTAACTGCCCCAGAAATAGCGGTCAAACACCGTTTCGACCCGACGCAAAGCCACCTTGGTGTCCCAGATCAGCACCCGGGTCTTGCCTTGTTCGAGTTGTCTTTTCTTGATGCGCTGGCCCTGGACTGAGGCCCAGGCCACTACGACGATTGCCATCACGGCAATCAGCGCGGCTGCGCTGTCGAGGAACACCAGAGCCTTGTCGATCTGGTGGGCCAGCATGATGCCGTAGAAATAGGTGGCCGACAGCAGAACCAATGCCGCAATAGCGCACCAGAAGCCGGGAGCATAAGGGTTTTTCATTATTAGATCCCCATGACCAACGCGAGCCTTGATCGATGAAATCGACGCGCGACTTCATCAAATCAAAGCATAGCAACGGCCTCAGGGTTTGCCGGGTTGTGACGCTTGCGTTCGTCCGCTTTCCCAGCCACCGCCCAACGCGAGGAACAGATCGATCTGGCTCATGGCAACTTGCGTGTTCGCGGAGGCCAATTGCGCCCGTACATCGGTGTAGGTGCGGGTGGCTTGCAGGTCCGCCAGGAACGATGCGCGGCCGGCCTGGAAGAAGCGGTGGGTCTGGTCGGCGGCCAGTTGTGCCGATTGTTCGGCATCGGCCAACGCATCGCGGCGTTGCAGCAGCGCGGAGTATTGCGCCAGGCTGGTCTGGGTTTCGCGGATGGCGTTGAGCACCACGCCGTCGAAATGCGCAAGCGTGCCTTGGGTCGTCGCTTCTGCCTCACGGATTCTCGCCCGGGAACCATTGGACGGCACAGTCCAGGTCAGCAACGGACCAAAGCCCCAGCGGTTGGTCGCCGGTTTGCCGAGGTTTTCCAGGATGCCGACGGTGCCGACGGTCGCGCCGATGCTGATGTCCGGGTACAACTCGCCGGTGGCGATGCCGATGCCAGCGGTCGCGGCGGCCAATCGGCGCTCGGCCTGGCGCACATCGGGCCGGCGCTTGAGCAAAGTGGCGCCGTCACCGACCGGCAATAATTGAGTGATTTTCGGCAGTTCGTTGCAGGTGGCGGTCCCGGCCGGCAACTGATCGACCGGTTTGGCCAACAGCATCGACAAACGGAACAAACCCGCCTGGCGCGCCGCTTCATAGCGCGGCATGTCGGCGCGCAAGGATTTGAATTGGGTTTGCGAGCGCGTGACCTGGGTTTCATCGCCGCGCCCGGCGTCGCGCAGACGCTGGATCAGGGTCGTGCCTTGGGCTTGCAGGTCGAGGGAATGCTGGGCGATTTCCTGCTCTTCATTGGCCGCGCACACTTGGGTGTAGGCCCGAACCACATCGGCCACCAAGGTGATGCGTGCGGTATCGGCGGCAGCCTGGGTCGCGTCGGCATTGGCCTTGGCCGCTTCGATGCCGCGCTGCAAGGTGCCAAACAGGTCGAACTGATACGAGGTCGTAATGCCGATGTCGCCAACGTTGGCCACGGGCACTTTATCCGCCAGCAAGAAGGCTTCGCCGGACTCCTGCAAACGCTGGGCGCCCATTTTCACGCCGCCGCTCCAGCCGCCCGCCGCCTGCGCTTCGTCAACCTGAGCACGGGCCCGGGAAAGGCTCGCCGCCGCCACGCGCAAATCGGTATTGGTGACCATGGCCTGCTGCACCAATTGGTCCAGGCGCGGATCCTGATACAGGCGCCACCAATCGGCGGGCACCGGGGCCGAAACGACATTTTTACCGTTCACCGCCAAGTCACCCTGCAAGTCTTCACGGTGGATGGCCGCGTCGTCCGGCAGGTGATAATCCGGCCCGACCACCTGACAGGCCGACAGCAACACGCCTAATCCGACGACAGCCAAACCCGCGGCCCTGCTCATTTCGCGGGCTCCTGCGGCTGGTCGTCCATGATCGATACCGTGGCGGTGCGCCCGGCGATCATGCGGAAATCCGCCGGCACGTCGTCGAAGGCAATCCGCACCGGAATCCGCTGGGCCAGGCGCACCCAGCTGAAGGCCGGATTGACGTTGGGCAGCAGGTTGCTGCCGCTGCTGCGGTCGCGGTCTTCGATGCCGGCGACGATGCTTTCCACGTGGCCACGCAAACGCGCGCGGTCGCCGACCACGCGGATGTCGACCGACTGGCCGACATGAATGCCGTCGAGTTTGGTTTCTTCGAAATAACCGTCGATGTGGAACGAATTACTGTCCACCACCGACAACACCGGACGCCCGGCGGTGACGAATTCCTGCGCACGCGGCGCGCGGTCGTTGACATAGCCGTCCACCGGGCTGCGAATGGTCGAGCGGTCCAGGTTGAGCTGGGCGCTGTCCACCGCCACCTGAGCTTCCATCAGCGCAACTTCGGCGCGAGCGACCCGCGACTGGCTTTCTTCCAGTTGCTCGCCCGGCACCAGATTGCCGAGGCCGCGGTTACGCTTGGCTTCCCGTTGCGCCTGGGCCAGGGTTTCCTGACGGTCGGCGACCGCCGCTTTCGCCTGACGCAAGGCCAGTTTGAATCGGTCCTGGTCGATGCTGAACAGCACCTGGCCGCGTTTCACCAATTGGTTGTCACGCACCTGCACTTGCTGGATCAGCCCGGAAACGTCCGGCGCGATCTGCACGATGTCGGCACGGATGTGCCCGTCCCGGGTCCAGGGCGCGAACATGTAATACATCACCATGCGCCAGACCACGACGACGGCGAAGGTCACGATCAGCAAGGTCAGGACCACGCGACCGAGGGTCAAAAAAGGTTTTTTCATGTCATCAGGTATCGACTGAGTGAGTCCACGGCGCCAAGCAGCAAGGCGTAGAGAGCCACGTTAAACAATGCCCGGTGCCAGACCAGACGGTAAAAGTGCAGGCGTGTCAGCAGCCCGTGCACCAACAGGAACAACAGATACGTAATGCCCATCAGCACCAGCAACGTGGGCAGGAACACCCCGCTGATATCCAGATCACCGATCATAAAGGCGCTCCATCGATGCCATGGGGAAGCGGTTCTTCGAGTTCGCCCAAGGCGACGAATTCCACCCCTGGCAGCAGCGACAGGCGCAGGCCGCTCAGGGCATGCAACAGGTGCAGACGCGCGCCGTCATCGCACTCGGTGTTGAGGGCGCGGCGGGTGCGGTCGAGGGTCATCAGCAGCGGGCTCGGTGCCGGCAATCGCTCGCCCGCCTTCAGGCACGCCTTGAAATACTCGCCAACCTCGGCCACTACTTGATGCAGCAGCACTTGCGGGGCGCCGAGCACTCGCGGCGTGTAAGCCAGCAAGTCGAGCAGGTTCAGCGCTACGCGCACTTCCCGCAGCGCGATGCCGGTGTCTTGCCCGGTCATGGCCAGGCGCGGCAGATGCTGCATCAGGCGATCGAGCATCTGCACGCCCAAGTGCCGGTGTTCGGCCAGCGTGGCCGGCTCGGTCAGGCTGACGATGTCGCGCCAGCTGAAACGGGTCAGGCGCTTGGCCGCCAGTTCCGCACCGAATGGCCGGGCGATCAGGGTCCAGACAAAGGCAAACAGCAAGCCGACGGGGCCGGCGAGGTTGGAGTTGGCGAAGCTGAGGAAATCCGCGTCGTAAGCGCCCTGAATGCTGATGAACGACGAGGTGTTGACCAGCGTCAGCAGCATGCCCAGGTAAAACTGCGGCTTGACCGTCAGGGTGCCGATGCAAATGAACGGCACAGAAAACGCCAGCACCAGCATCGGAAAATCATGCAGGTTAGGCAGGACCAGGAACAGATAAAGACTGGCGAACAACACCGACATCGCGGTCCAGAAAAAGAACCGGAAAATCTGCGGCGCCGGGTCGTCCATCGAGGCGAAGAAGCTGCACGCCACCGCCGCCAGAATCACCGCAGCGCCGCCATCGGTCCAGCCGAGCAGGATCCATAGCACCGAGGCGACAATAATCGCGGTCACCGTGGACGCCGCCGAATAAAGCATCAGCCCCCGGTCGAGAAACGGCGACAGGCGGCCCAGGCGCCAGTGCCGATACACCGCGCGCCAGCTGTCCTGGCTTTCGCACTGAATGGCGTATTGCAGGCTGCGGCAGTCTTGCCACAAGTCGATCCACTCGCCGAGGCGATACAGGGCGTTGGAAAACAGCAGTTGCTTGCGGTCATTCAGCGCTTCGGCGGACGGTTGCAAGGCCTCAAGTTGATCTTTCAGCGCCTGCCAGCGGCCGAGGTCGGCATCCTTGTGATTCAGCCATTCGGTGGTCGCCGTCAGCAGCGGCGCAAACTTATCCACAAGCTCGGGCGTTCTGCGTTCGAGGGCATAGAGCGCGTCGTCGAGGGCATCGATCACGGGCAGCAGGTGAATCATGCGGCCGCGCAGTTCCTTGGTATTACGCACCGTCTGCGGCCGCGCGCCTTCGTGGGGCAGCTGGCCGATCATCAATTCCAGGCTGTTGAACGTCGCCACCATCGCCGAGCGCAAGGCGCTGACTTCATCAGGTTGCACGTCGCGGCTGAGGAAACGCAGGCTGTAAGTCGAGGCATCGGCGAACCATTTGTTCACCGAATCGTTGAACACCGGCGCCAGCCGCCGGGGCCAGAACATGGCACCGACCACGGCCGCCACCGCGATGCCGAGAAAGATTTCTTCGGTTCGCGCTTCCGCGACATCCCACACCGCCAACGGGTTATCCACCACCGGCAGGGCGATCAGCGGCAGGGTGTAACCGGCAAGCATCAGCGCATAACTGTTGGCCGTGCGCAGATGCAAAGACAGGAACAGCAACGTCCCCGTCCACAGCGCGATCACGACCACCAGCACATACGGGCTCTGGACAAACATCGGCACGAAAAAAACCGCGGCCGCCGCACCGAGCAAGGTGCCGACCGCCCGGTACAATGCCTTGGAACTGGTAGGGCCGACAAAAGGGCTGGAAACGATATACACCGTGGCCATCGCCCAATACGGACGCGGCATTTGCATGAGCATGGCGATGTACAGCGCAATCATCGACGCCGCGAACGTGCGCACTCCGTAGAACCAGTCCCGCGCCGGAGGAACGCCGGTGAAAAATCCGCTCAAGGGTTGGCCACCGATGGCGGGTTGGCCGCTTCAAAGGCTCGCAGCACCCGCAACGTCGCTTCCAGATCACTGCGGTCGATCCCTTCGAGCACCTCATTGCGCAAACGCACCAGCTCGATTTCGACAGCCTGCACCAACTCCCGACCGGTTTCGGTGAGGCTCAGGCATTTGGCGCGGCGGTCATGGACGTCTTCAGTGCGACAGACGTAACCGGCGTGACACAGCTGATCGAGCAGACGCACCAGCGACGGACTCTCCATCCCAGCCGCCTGCGCCACCGTCACCTGTCGCACACCCTCGCCCAGGCGCCCGATCATCAACAACGGGACGGCGCAGGCTTCGGAAATCCCATAGTTGACCAGCGTGGTCTGGCAGATCTTCCGCCAATGCCGCGCGGCCACCACCATGGAGCTGCTGATGTTCATCTGGAGAGCGTCGAGGTTTTTCGGCACGAAGGGAAACACACACAGTTAGTTTGCTAACTATCAATATGGCATTCGATGGGAAAGTTGGTCAAGTTTTGAAACAATTCTGTAGCCGGACGGACCGTTTTACGACATTCAACCGGACCCCAGGTTGAAATCGCCCAGACGCACCAGCATCGTTTCGAAAAGCTCTGCCGAAACCAGATAGGCCTTGATCTGATTTTTTTCAATCACCGCAATAGGCCTGTCTTGCGCCTCACGCACTATAGTTCCTGCGTTTTTCGCGAGTTCAGAGATGCTGATGACTCTTTCTGCCAAAACACGCTGCATGACTCGGTCTCATGGTTGGACTCAACGCCATGAAAGCTACTTCAGCTCAGGTAACACCTTTCAGAAAAGCTGTGACAAGGTCTTGCGTTCAGATGGTTACACCCCCCGCCCCTTCCTCATCAGCACATCCAGTTGATCCACCACCTCCGCCCAATCGGCATCATCCAGAATCTCCTCCCGCAGTAACTGAGCCTGGCTCTCGTTCCAGAAAAACGCATCGGCCAGATGCAATTCGGGCTTGAGCGGTGAGTGAGTGGCGATGAATTTATCGATGCTTTCGGCGTCGTCCGGCAGGCCGAGTTGCTTGAACAGCGAGGGGAGGTTGTGGGTTGGGGATTCCATGTCGGGCTCCTTTTTATGGCAAATGATGGGGTGACTGCTGCGCAGTCATTCGCGGGCAAGCCTCGCTCCTACAGGTGACAGCGTGATCCTGTAGGAGCGAGGTTTGCCCGCGAAGGCGATGTCACTGACTCCACAAAACTCATTGGCTCAATTCACGCACCTCGGCGTGCGGCACCATTTTCAGAAACTGCGGCATTTCCATGCGCAACAGATTGGTGTGGTTGCCAGCTTCCAGATAGATGTCTTTCTGCCGGGTCAGTAGCGGGTCGATGACCACGTCCAGGCCATAGGCTTCGCCCAGGGCGGGCACAGCGCCGCGTTCGCAATCATCGAACAGGTGCGGCAGGTTGCTTTCCCGGGAGATCTGCCATTCGCCACTGCTGCGAACTTTGCTCAGGTCCAGATGACGGCTGGCGGGCAGCACAGCCATCAGGAAATGCCCATGTTGGTCGTCGAGGATAACTGACTTGGCCACCCGTTCGGCAGGAATGCCCGCGAGTCGCGCGGTTTCAAGGCTGCTGGCCGAGTGCGGGTGGGACACGATGTCATATTCGCAGTGCGCCTTGTCCAGGCTGCTCTGCAGGGTTCTTGCCATACGCATGATGCACCTCGGTGTCCGCAAACACTGTTTGGCGGACGATGGTTAACACTTTTCTTCGTACTGAAAGTCTAGGCCCGCTGGCGCATTCCGGAGTGAAATCCGCCCGCCGGGCCAAGGTCAACAACTGGTCAAAATTCGTACAACCCACAGCTCAGCTAGACTGTATAAAGAACCATCAATGACTCTCCCGGAGGGTCGCGTGAACATTCGTTGCTGTGCAGTTGCGCTGCTGTTGGCCTTGAGCGGATCGGTCTTCGCGTCGGACACCATTGTCTTGCTGGCCCCCAACCCCATGGGGATCTGGCTGATCACGTTCGGCATCGCCTTTTTGATCGCCGAGGCGGCGCTGCCCAATTACGGCGTGATCGGGCTCGGCGGCATTGTGATGTTCGTCATCGGCGCGGTGATTCTGACCAACACCGAGGTGCCGGTGCCGTTGATGATCGGCCTGGGACTGATCAGTGCGCTTTTGTTGATCTTCCTGCTGATCCGCGCCCTGAAAACCCGACCGCGGCACAACGTCAGTGGCGATGCCGGACTTGTGGGCAGCGTGACGCCGGTGATTTCGTTGAACGCCGACAACGCCTGTAACGGCTGGGTGCACCTGCAAGGCGAACAGTGGCAAGTGCTCAGCAGCACGCCGCTGCAACCGGGGCAAAAGGTCCGGGTGGTGGCACGCAAGGGATTACTGCTGAAAGTGGCCGCGGCTGACGCGGCGTCGAAGGGAGAATAGCCATGGGCCTGCAACTGGGTTTTGCCGCGCTGCTGTTACTGCTGATCGCGCTGGCGGGGTCGACCTTCCGCATCCTGCGCGAATACGAGCGCGGGGTGGTGTTCCAGCTCGGGCGCTTCTGGCAAGTCAAGGGCCCTGGCCTGATCCTGCTGATTCCGGTGGTCCAGCAAATGGTTCGCGTCGACCTGCGCACCGTGGTGCTCGACGTGCCGACACAAGACGTGATCACCCGCGACAATGTCTCGGTCAAGGTCAACGCGGTGCTGTATTTCCGCGTGCTCGACCCGCAGAAAGCCATCATCCAGGTCGAAGACTTCCTCATGGCCACCAGCCAACTGGCCCAAACCACGTTGCGGGCAGTGCTGGGTAAACATGAGCTCGATGAACTGCTGGCCGAACGGGAGCGGCTGAACATCGACATCCAGCAAGTGCTCGACGCCCAGACCGATGCCTGGGGCATCAAGGTGGCGAACGTCGAGATCAAGCACGTGGACCTCAACGAATCGATGGTCCGCGCCATCGCCAAACAGGCCGAAGCCGAGCGGGAACGCCGGGCCAAGGTGATTCACGCCGAAGGCGAATTGCAGGCCTCGGAAAAACTCATGCAAGCCGCCGAGATGTTGGGGCGTCAGCCGGGGGCCATGCAATTGCGCTACATGCAGACGCTGAGCTCGATTGCCGGGGACAAGACAGCGACGATTGTCTTCCCGCTGCCGATCGAATTGCTCAAGGGGATGGCGGATTTGTCGTCCAAATCCTGAACTTCCGCGAAAACACCAACGTCTGGTAATGCCTCCGGAGATTTCCGAGCAGGCTCGCTCCTACATTGGATCTGCGTCGTACACATAATTTGTGTTCACTGAAGATCAACTGTAGGAGTGAGCCTGCTCGCGATGGCGTCAGTGCTGTCAATGCATGACTTGGCAACCAGCGCCTCATAAGGCCCC
Source organism: Pseudomonas sp. PS02303 (assembly GCF_029959925.1). Lineage (NCBI taxonomy): Bacteria > Pseudomonadati > Pseudomonadota > Gammaproteobacteria > Pseudomonadales > Pseudomonadaceae > Pseudomonas > Pseudomonas sp. PS02303. The sequence goes on along the minus strand of NZ_JASCOM010000205.1, from coordinate 1,779 downwards.
CGCGCCCAACGCTCCACCCGCTCACGCAACAACGTCGACGCCTCGCGCCGCTTTTCATCACAGTCCCCGACGAACACCGATGAAGGCTGTTTGGCATGCCGCCCCACCGCCGCAAACACTTGCTCCCTCTGCACGTCATCCAACCCGAAAAACCCAGCCAACCGCCCCGCCATTGCGCCCGGCAACTCGCTGTAATTCACCGCCAACCCACCAAACGCCTGGCATTGCGCCAACCCCGATGCCAGCAACCGCCCCAACCGTCGCGCAATAAAATCCTCACGACTGTCGAACGGCCATTCGTCATCCAGCCCACTGGCCCCGATCATTCCCGGCACCATGTGCATGCCCGGGCGGCGTATATGGGAAACAGCGATTTCCAGCGGATCGCGGTACACAAACAACCAGGGCGTGTCGGGAAAGCACTCGCGCAACAGGGGCAATTCGGTGATGTTCCAGGCATCGAGCTTGATCACCAGCCGTTGCTCCGTACCAAGCCGACGCTGACCATAGGCGGACACCAACCCTTTGATCGCGGCACACCGTTCGACGGCTGGCAAACCACTGCGCAACAAGGCATCCAGCGGCGGCGGTTCGCTGATGACGATGTGGTTGGTGAGTTGCGCGAGCATCTGACTGATCAGAGTCGAGCCGCATCGCGAAGCGTGAAAAATGAATGCACTCGGCGCCAACCCGGGACTCTGCGCCTGCCAGTCGCCGAGAACAGCCAACGGCGTCTGCCGACGAAACGCCTGATTGAACGGTAACCTCAGCGCAGCTTCCACGGCATCGCGAAAAAACGGCTGATGCAACGGCGTGTCCCCGAACCAGCACCAATCGACCTGCCACTCGCCAGCCGGCTGCCAGATCCGCATCGGCAACCAGCCTTCGAGATTCAGGCGCTCCATTGTTCATTCCATCGGCGGCGACCGCTGCGCATCGCGGCACGCAGTTCTTCCCGAGAAAATTCCAGGCCTCGCTCCGCCGCCAGCTCCAAGGTGCGGGTGATAAACACCTCGGTGTCCGGCAAGCCCTGCAAGGTCTTCGAAAGCTGCAAATCACTGGCCACCAGACGCTGGAATTGCAGCAAGGCGCCGTCACCCGAACCCGGCTGCGGCGTGGTCGATACACCGTCGACAATCGCCTGCTCCAGCCAGTCACCCGGCCGGCAATCGAGCACCAAATGAACCCGCGCCTGAGTATCCCGATTGTCCACACGGTGCGGTCGCGACAGGTCGAGGAACCAGCACTCGCCCGCCGTCATCGGCATGCGCTGACCGTCCAGCATGAAGTCCACTTTCGGCGGGCTGAGCAGCGGAATGTGCAGACGCAGATCGGCGGCTGGTCCGCCAAGATCGTAGTCACGATGCTCATGAATCTGCCCGCCCGGCCCCAGTCGCAACAGGCGTGCGCTGACGATTTCCACCGGCAGATCCCGCAAGCCCTGCTGCCATCGCGGATCCTGCAACCACGGCGCACGCAACAGCGGTTCGCCACGCCCCGGCGACAGTTCCGTCAACGCATCCGCCGCCGACACCAGCGCCACACCACTCCAGTCCCCGGCGTAGTAATCGCTGTTGAAATGCGCATGCCACGCGTCCTCGCCAATCGCCGCCAGCGCCTGCAACAACAGCGGCAAATCCACCGCCACCGGCAAGCGGGAAAATGCCGGTCGGCTCATCGTTTCGGCAGCACCGCACACTCGCCGAGCCAGGTCAGCAGTCGGTCGAGGCAGGCTTCGACCGACTGCACGCCGGTGTCGAGCACCAGAGCGGCGGACGG
>NZ_JASCOM010000204.1:0-10595 GCF_029959925.1 Pseudomonas sp. PS02303 | reverse complement strand
CCTGAACCGCGACGCGCTGCATCAGCTGCGCGTCGCGGCAACCGGCACTTAAGAAGCGCTGGCTGGGGTGGTGCTGGTGCTCGACGGTGCGGCTGGCGTTGGCGCAGTCGATGGGGTCGAGGGAGTGGCTGCTGCCGCTGGCGAAGCCGATGCAGCTGGAGTCGCTGGTTTGGTAACTGGCGCAGTAGCTGGCTTGGCAGCAGCGGCAGGTTTTTTCACGGCCGGTTTGGCGGCAGGTTTTGCAGCTGGCTTCGCGGCAGCAGGTTTTGCTGCAGCTGGTTTGGCTGCTGGTTTCGCTGCTGGTTTCGCTGCAGCAGCTGGCTTGGCGGCGGCAGCGGGTTTCGCGGCGGCAGCTTTGGCAGCGGGTTTAGCAGCGGGTTTCGCCGCCGCTTTTGCAGCCGGTTTCGCAGCCGGTTTTGCGGCAACGGTTTTAGCCGCGACAGGTTTTGCGGCTGGCTTGGCGGTAGCAGTTCTTGCAGCGGCAGGTTTTGCAGCAGGCTTCGCAGCAGCTGGTTTTGCCGCTGCGGTTTTCGCCACAGCCGGTTTCGCAGCAGCGGTTCTTGCAGCAGGTTTAGCGGCGGCCGTTTTGGCAGCAGCTGGCTTGGCGGCAGTTTTGGCAGCCGTCGATTTAGCCACTGGTTTTGCAGCGCTGGCAGCAACCGGTTTTTTCGCCGCAGGTTTTGCTGCGGCTTTCACCGGCGCTTTGGCGACAGGTTTGGCAGCAGGCTTGGCCGGTGCTTTTGCAGCCGCCGGTTTGGCAGCAGCTTTCTTGGCAGGTGCCGCAGCAGGCTTGGCCGAACGCAGGGACAACGCCTTGCCGACAGCCTCTTGTACACGACCGATACCCTGGGCCAGTTTCAGGCTTTCTTGAGCATCGCGCTTGAGTTGCAGAATGTAGCTGCGCGTTTCGGATTGACGATCCTTGAGGGCATCGAGCAAGTCTTCAAGTTCTTTCACCGCACCCTTCGCTTTGGTTTGTGCCTTGGCTTTACCGGCAGTTGCGGCGTCCTGCAACTTGGTACGGGATTTGTGCAATTTCTCCTGCGCTTTTCCGCGCTGCTTTTCCAGTTTGGCGAGCAGTTTTTCAGCATCAGCCAAGGCTTGGGAACAAGCGTTTTCCAAATGATCGAGCAGGCTGCCCGAGAGTTGTTGGAGTAAGTGCAACGGGGTATTTACAGGCTTCTTGGTGGCCGACATGGTTTACCTCCTGGCTGACGTGGGTGCGGCTCATACTAGACCTCTGATGACACCGCCGCTAGGGCATGTTGACAGTATCGAAAGCGCTGCGTTGCAACAGATTGAAATTCTTCTGCGCGGGTGCAAAACCAGTTCACCTTTGAGCGCACTCACACTGGCATAATCCACCGCATCTCAGATCGGAGTGTGCCCATGTCGCGCTACTTTTTTTTATCGTTGTGTGTGTGTTTTTCCGTGGCCCAGGCCGCCGAAAAAACCACCCCGAACGAGGCCCACGATCTTGCTTACAGCCTGGGTGCGAGCCTGGGTGAACGCTTGCGCCAAGAGGTGCCGGATCTGCAACTCCAGGCATTGCTCGACGGTCTGCAACAAGCCTATCAAGGCAAGCCACTGGCATTGAAAGACGAGCAGATCGAACAGATTCTGGCCGAGCACGAAGCCCAGGTCGCTGAGCAACCCGCCCTGCCACAAAGTGAAGTCGCGCTGGAAAAAGAGCAGCGCTTTCTCACCGAGGAAAAAGCCAAACCGGGTGTTCGTGAATTGGCGGATGGCATTTTGCTGACCGAGTTGGCACCGGGCACGGGGGCCAAGGCCGGCCCTGATGGCAAGGTCGAAGTTTTATATGTCGGACGCCTTCCCGACGGCACCGTGTTCGATCAGAACAGCAAGCCGCAGTGGTTCAGTCTGGATAGCGTAATCAGCGGCTGGCGCAGCGCATTGCAAAACATGCCGGTCGGTGCGAAATGGCGCCTGGTGATTCCGTCGTCGCAAGCCTATGGCGCGGACGGTGCCGGCGACCTGATCGCTCCGTTTACGCCGCTGGTGTTCGAAGTCGAATTGCGCGGTGCCACAAGCTGAAAACCGAGAACGAAAAACGGCGCGCATAGCGCACCGTTTTTTAGTCTTGCAGGAGAGGTTCAGGCCTGAACCGAGTCCTCTTCCTTGTGAGCAGTGTGCAGCACTTCGATCAGACAATCTTCCAGTTCGAAGCGTTCGTGCAACAGCCCGCCCAGCTCCTTGAATTTCTCTGCCACGCACTTGCCTGCATCACACAGGTCGTTGAACGCCAGCAGCTTCTCGGTGATGACGTCGATGCGCGGGTAAATCGTCTCGGCCAGCTCCAGCCCGCGAGTATCGCCAAAAGCCTTGGCTTCGCCGGTCAGCTGTTCGTAGATTTCGAAGTGCCCGGCAGACACGTAGTCGACCAGCACGCCGCAGAATTCCTGCAACGGCTTTCGGTTTTCGCCCAAAGCCTCTGGCTTGGCACCGAGAGCATCGTAGGCTCGAACCAGTTCGTGACGCTCCTGCAACCAGCGATCGATCAGCAGATGCACTCCACCCCAACGTTCCTGAGCATTCTGACAACTTTCGAGCATGGTGATCTCTCTTCCCTTGTGGGTCATGCTGCCCTACACCTGTCGCAGTCTTGATCATCAAGAATCGGCCAGGCAGAGCGCCATCGAGCAACATAATTCCAATGACACGTGCGGGCCAGATTATGCCCGCGCGACAATGGCTTCAAGGTACGCAGGAGATAAAGTTCATACAAGTGTTTAATCACCCGCCAGCCCCCGGTGCGACGACACGCCGCTGAGCGGTCGCTTGCAGGCAAGCCAGACAACGCGCAGCAGCAGCAGATAAACACTCAGAATTGTCACCGCCATGAAGAGCAGCAGACTCCACTCCGGGATGCTCAGGTCGAACAGCGTCCAGGAGATTTCTGCGCAATCTTCGTCCCCTTTGAACATCCGCGTCACTTTGCACAGCCAGGGCACGTTCTCGTATAAGGCCTGCGGATTGGTAGAGCAGGTCGATAGCTGATGCGCCGGGTCGCTTTGCAACAAGACTTGCCGCCACGCCGCGACCATACCGGCGAGACTGCATGACAAACCGAGCAGCCAATAAAGACAAGTCCCGAAGCGGCCGGGGCCATGCACCGAAGCTGTCAGGCAGACACCGGTGAACAACGCCAGGCAGACTCGCTGCAAAAGGCATAACCCGCAAGGCTTGAGGCCGATTGCGTATTCCAGGTAATAGGAAACGCCCAAGGCCAAGGCACCTGCAATAAAAGCCATGAAAAACAAGGAGCGTGAGCAGGCCAAAAACATGGCTTATCCGTAACAGTAGAGACAGGCGGTTACGGTAGAGGAAAGCGCGCCAGCCTTTCAAGGCAGGCCGGCACGGACACTTCACCAGAAGTGTAGGGAATTCCCGACAGCGTCGGGAGGACTTGATGAAGTCCCGTGTAGGACAAAGCCGATCAGGGATTACAAAGCTAAACATTCAGCGAAATTCGAGCGGCCGGATCGCGCCCAGGAACGACTCCCGCCCCTGGCGCAGCCTGCATCCGGCTGCTGAGCAGTCGTCATACATTTAAACGCGATTGGCCTGATGAAACCGTGGTGCTCGCTTTACAACTGCTTCGCAGCCGGACACAGGCTGCGCCAGCTGCTACAGAAGGAATACGTCAGGCGTAAACGGGCGCTGGGAGTGGTGCCGCCAGCAGGCGCTCATCCAGCAGGCCCAGACCTTCCTGAAACAGCTGATTGCTGCGCTCTGTGTCGCCGAGCTGAGCGAGCAACCGCGCCAGTTCCGCACAGGCTTCCGGGTTGCGCTGGACCCGCAAACTGCTTTCCAGATAGTCCCGCGCCTTGCCCCACAGACTGCTTTGCAGGCACAGGCGGCCGAGTGTCAGCAGAAGGCTTGGGTCGGCCGGATGATCCTTGAGCCAACCCTCGGCCGTTTGCAGTTGACGAGCCGGATCGCTACCACGCACCAGACCGTAGAGACGCGCCAGATGACTGTCGTACTTGCGCTTCAGCGCTGTGCGCAGAACCTCCTCCGCTTCGACCTGTGCTCCCAGTTGCCGCAGTTGCTCGGCATAGGCCAGCACCAACTGAGGCTCCTGGCGCTGAGCCGAGGTGAGTTGCTGCCAGGCGCGATTGAGCGATTGCAAACCCACCGTGCCGTCCGCTTCCTGATGCGCCGCCAGGGAAAGGTTTTCACCCCATGCCCGTCGCTCCAGATCGGCCAGCTCGGCGGGAGGCAAGACTTTATCCTTGCGCAGCTCCGGCAGCAGGCGAATCACTGCCGACCAGTCGCCGCGCTGCTGATGCAGACGCTGCAACTGGCGCAAGGTCTGGACGTTATGAGGATGACGCTCGTGCATGGCTTGCAGGGTCACCAGGGCGCCTTCGGTGTCGCCACGGTCGTTCTGCAACTGGGCGTGACTCAAGGCAATCGCCAACTCCGCCTGGGGCTGGCGTTCGAGGGCGCGCTCCAGCAAGTTGTCGCATTCCTCGTAGTGACCTTGTTCATTGGCGGCGCGTGCGGCGCCAAGGTAGTAGAGCAGCGGCTGGCGCTCGGCTTCGGCGGCGCGATGCAAATGACGCTGCGCACTGGCCCAGCGACCTTCCGCCAGGTCCAGCTGACCGTGTTCGATCGCCACTTGCACCCGACGGCTGCGATTGCGCCGCGACCACGGATTGACCACGCCGCTGGACGTCATCACCAGCTCAACCAACGCCTTGATGCCCCAGAACACCAGCCAGAGCACCGAGACCAACGCCAGGGTGGCCCACAGGCTCGCTTCATAACGGAAGGTCTTGTAGGCAATCAGCACGTAACCGGAATGCTCGGCGATCGCCAGGCCGAGTGCGGCGGCTGCGGCGATGACCAGAAACACGATCACATAGAGGCGTTTCATGGCGTGGCCTCCTGCGCAGTGTTCGCGGCCGGTTTTGCCATCGGTTTGATCGAATCTTCGGCGTTGACGTTACGCCGCTCCAGATACCCCTGAACCGCACTCAATGTCCCGGTCAGGTCCGGCGTGACCACAGTGACCGGCTGCTTGCTCAACTCGCCCACCTGCTCAAGCATGACTTTGCTTTGAGGGTTGTCCGGGTTGAAGTTGCCCGTCAATACATCACGCGCCTCAGCCAGCGCCTGGGTGTAGACCGCTGCCTGGCCATTGAGCGCGGCCCATTGCGCCTGCTCCAGCGCCAGGCTCAGCGCCAGACGCACCTGACTGAGGCTCTGCCCTGCCAGCAATGGGCGAACATTTTTGTCAGCATTGAAGTCGATGCGGATGTAGCGCGAAATCTGATCCCACCACTGCGCCCAACGACTGGCTCCGTCGCCATCGGCCGTCAGGCCCAACAGCGATTCGCCACGATCCTTGTACTCGGGGGCCAGCTCGGTGAGGTTGATGACCTGATCGCGCAGTGCGCCCAATCGCAGGAACAACCCGGTGCGATCCGGCTGTTCTGTGCTGCGCAGCGCCACCAGGGTTTTGGCCACTTGCTCGCGAGCTGCGAAGGCACCGGGATCGTTCTGTTCACGCAGAATTTCATCGGCACCCTGCACCAGGGCCTGAGCGCTGCTGATGTCCTGCAGCGCAGAAAGGCGCAGGCTGGCCAGACGCAACAAGTGCTCGGCTTCGGCCAGACGCCAATCCTTGCGACTCGCACCGAGGACCGTTTCCAGACGCTGATTCAAGCGTTGCTGATCGCCTTGCAACTGCGCCACCAAACGGCTGCGAGCGTCCAGTTCTTCGGCTGCAGGCATTTGTTCAAGGCGCGCGCTCAAGCGCTGTTCATTGAGTTTCAGGCTCTGCGCCTGATCGCTCAACGCCTGGACCTGGCTCAACTGCTGCTGAGTGTTGGCTTGCAGGTGACGCACCTGCCAGACACCCCAACCGCCCACGGCAACACCGGCGGCGCCCAACAGCAGCGCGACGATTGCCAGCCCATTGCCCCGGCGCTGCACTGTGGCAGGTGGTGGAGTTTCAACCGGCGCTTCAAGCACCGGCAGCACGTCATCTTTAGGCAAGGCTGTTTCGCTCACGTATCCATCCTTTGCATTAGAGAACGGGTTCGGGATGCTCCCGTAACACCGTCAGCAAAGCCGTGGCACTGGCGCCACGACAATCCACAACTGTTTGGGCCCCGGCGGCACGTGCCAGCTCGGCGACCCTGGGGCTTGGAACAAACAACGGCAACCGCGCCATTTCAGGCCAGGCATCGCCTGCCAATTGGCGCAGGTGCTCAAAACCCTGTCCACTGCTGACCACCAGCCCGTTCAAGCGTTCCGCTTCGATCCGGTCAGGCAGCACCGTCGACGGGTAGTGAGGCAGTCCACGACGGTATAACTCCAGATACTCGACACTAGCACCAAGCTCGCGCAAACGCTCAGCCAGCAACTCGCGCCCGCCCTCCCCGCGCAAGATCAGCACCCGCGGATCGGGTCGGGCAATCGCCTCGCGCAACGAGGGCAACTCAAGCAAGGCTTCGCTGTCATCGCCCTCGGCGGGGAAACTCACGTCCAGCCCGTGATCCGCCAGGATCTGCGCAGTCGCCGCGCCCACGCTGAACCAGCGTGGGGACGGTGGCTGTGGCCAATACTGATTGAGCAGGTCAACGCCCATTCTCGCGGCCGGTTTACTGACCACGATCACCGCACAGTAACGATCCAGCCCCTGAATCACCTCGCGCATTGTGTCAGAGACAGCAATCGGCTCGATCTCCAGAAGCGGCAAACTGCTGCTGAAAATCCCCGCTTGCGACAAAACGCTGGCCAGCGCCGCCGACTCGTCTGCGGGGCGCGTCAGCAGCAGGCGCCAGCCCGTCACTCGTGACCTGCCTCGCCATAGACCGCTTTCAGAATGTCGGCGGCGCCCTGGCTCAGCAAGTCTTCAGCGACTTGCACACCCAAGGCTTCTGCATCGGCCCTTGGCGCACGAGCCTCGGCGTTGAGCAGCAGGCCGCCGCTCGGATCGCCCACCAGACCGCGCAACCAGATCTGCTCGCCTTCAAGCACGGCGTAGCAGGCGATTGGCACTTGGCAGCCACCATTCAGATGTTTGTTGAGGGAACGTTCCGCGGTCACGCGGGTGGCGGTGTCCTGGTGATGCAACGGCGCCAGCAGGGCGTGAATTACGCTGTCGGCGCTACGGCATTCGATGCCGACCGCGCCTTGGCCACCAGCCGGCAAGCTGTCGTCGACACTGATTGCCGAGGTGATGCGATCTTCGAAGCCGAGACGAATCAGGCCGGCAGCCGCGAGGATGATGGCGTCGTATTCGCCGGCATCAAGCTTGGCCAGGCGCGTGTTGACGTTGCCGCGCAGGAAGCGGATTTCAAGGTCCGGGCGGCGAGTCAGCAGCTGAGCCTGACGGCGCAGGCTGGAGGTGCCGACGATGCTGCCTTGCGGCAACTCATCCAGGCTGGCGTAGGTATTGGAAACGAACGCATCGCGCGGGTCTTCACGCTCGCAGATGCAGAAAAGGCCGAGGCCTTCGGGGAAATCCATCGGCACGTCTTTCATCGAGTGCACGGCGATGTCGGCTTCGTTTTCCAACAACGCGGTTTCGAGCTCCTTGACGAACAGGCCCTTGCCACCGATTTTCGACAGGGGCGAGTCGAGCAGCTTGTCGCCACGACTGACCATGGGCACCAGCGTCACAAGCAAGCCCGGATGAGCCTGTTCCAGACGTGTCTTGACGTATTCGGCTTGCCACAGGGCAAGAGCACTTTTGCGGGTGGCGATGCGGATTTCGCGAGAGGACATGGATCAATCCGTACTGAATAGATACGGCGGATAATAACAGCTCAGCCAAATCCACTTTGACTTGTATCAGAAACTACGTGGCCTCCCTGGCCCCGGACGTCCAACAAACGGGTGTGAAGTTCGCTTCTGATCAGCGAATCAAAGCTGTTGCATCATTTTTCGCACGCCGGCCACGTGGCGACGGCTGACGATCAGGGCATCGCCATTGAGGCCTTTGAGGAACAGCTGGAAATGCCCCAGCGGCGTGCGCTGCAAGCGTTCGATGCGTTCGCGGGCGACCAGAGCGTTGCGGTGAATGCGCACGAAACGGTCGCCGAATTCATCTTCCAGGGCCTTGAGCGGTTCATCCAGCAGCACTTCGCCGCCTTCATGGCGCAAGGTCACGTATTTGTGGTCGGCAATGAAGTAGACCACCTGACCCAACGGGATCAGCTCAATGCCTTTACGTGTTCGGGCACTGATGTGGCTGCGGGGGCCGCTGCCGCTTTCGGCGGCTGGACGGGTCAGGGCGGCGAGCTGGACGCGATTGGGCCGCTCGGCTTTTTTCAATGCATCATGTAAATGTTCGGTTCGCACAGGCTTCACCAGATAGCCCACGGCGCTGGCCTGCAGGGCTTCCACGGCAAATTCATCGGGCCCGGTGCAAAACACCACGGCGGGCGGGGTTTCGCGTTCGCACAACCGGGCAGCCACTTGCAGGCCATCAAGGCCTGGCATGCCGATATCGAGCAACACGATATCCGGCTTGTGACTGTCGATCAGCGCTAACGCCTCTTCGCCGTTCGTGGCGCTGGGCTCCAGGACAGTGTATCCCTCGAGTTCGCCAACCATTCGGCTCAGGCGCTCGCGGGCTAGGGGTTCGTCATCAACGATCAGGACATTCATATTGCGCTGGATTCCTGCGTGAGTCTCGCACAAGGATAGCGTAGACAGGTGAAGTGACGTCCGTCACCGCGATCCACGCTAAGACTAGCGCGAGGGCCAAAAAGTGCCGCGAGACCGGCGGCTAAATTTTCATCTGCCAATTGATTGGAGGCTCTGGCCCGCATAAGCGAGGTATCGCCGTAGGGTTTGCCGATACACAATATGAACACCCCCTCTTCTTATAGTCAGCCGCAGCGCCGAGAAGTGCGCTGTTCCTATTGTCCAACTGTAGACGGTTGCAGGGACGATATTGCTCAATCGAAAAATATCGTTGCGCAATTTCCCACAAGGCATGTCCCGAGTATGGACCCCGCCTTGTGAAAAAAACCTGTCGACCAGCGTCAGCGACAGGATTGGCAACCCTGTTATTATCCGCGGCAGCTTCCACCGTCATTTTTTTCTTCAGCCGACACGAGCGAATTCATGAGCACTGACAAGACCAATCAGTCCTGGGGCGGCCGCTTCAGTGAACCCGTCGACGCCTTCGTCGCCCGCTTCACCGCCTCCGTCACTTTCGACCAGCGCCTGTATCGCCACGACATCATGGGCTCGATCGCCCACGCCACCATGCTGGCCAAGGTCGGCGTGCTGACAGACGCCGAGCGCGACAGCATCACCGATGGCCTGAAGACCATCCAGGGTGAAATCGAGGCCGGTCAGTTCGACTGGCGCATCGACCTCGAAGACGTGCACATGAACATCGAGGCGCGCCTGACCGACCGCATCGGCGTCACGGGTAAAAAACTGCACACCGGGCGCAGCCGCAACGACCAGGTCGCCACCGACATCCGCCTGTGGCTGCGCGACGAGATCGACCTGATCCTCAGCGAAATCACCCGCCTGCAAAAAGGCTTGCTGGAGCAGGCCGAGCGCGAAGCCGGCAGCATCATGCCGGGCTTCACCCACCTGCAAACCGCGCAGCCGGTGACTTTCGGGCACCACATGCTGGCCTGGTTCGAAATGCTCAGCCGCGACTATGAGCGCCTGGTCGACTGCCGCAAGCGCACCAACCGCATGCCGCTGGGCAGCGCCGCGCTGGCCGGCACCACTTACCCGATCGACCGCGAGTTCACGGCTCAGTTGCTGGGCTTCGATGCCGTGGGCGGCAACTCGCTGGACAACGTGTCTGATCGCGACTTCGCCATCGAGTTCTGCTCGGCCGCGAGCATCGCGATGATGCACTTGTCGCGGTTCTCCGAAGAGCTGGTGCTGTGGACCAGCGCCCAGTTCCAATTCATCGATCTGCCGGACCGTTTCTGCACCGGCAGCTCGATCATGCCGCAAAAGAAAAACCCGGACGTGCCAGAGCTGGTGCGTGGCAAGACCGGCCGTGTCTTCGGCGCGCTAATGGGCCTGCTGACCTTGATGAAGGGCCAGCCACTGGCCTACAACAAAGACAATCAGGAAGACAAGGAACCGCTGTTCGACGCGGCCGATACGCTGCGCGATTCGCTGCGAGCCTTTGCCGACATGATCCCGGCGATCAAGCCCAAGCACGCGATGATGCGCGAAGCGGCGCTGCGTGGTTTCTCCACCGCGACTGACCTGGCTGACTACCTGGTACGCCGCGGCCTGCCGTTCCGTGATTGCCACGAAATCGTTGGCCATGCCGTGAAGTACGGCGTGGAAAGCGGCAAGGACCTGGCGGAAATGAGCCTGGAGGAGCTGCGCAAGTTCAGCGACCAGATCGATCAGGACGTATTCGCCGTGCTGACCCTGGAAGGCTCGGTGAACGCCCGCGACCATATCGGCGGGACTGCGCCGGCGCAGGTGAAGAAGGCCGTGGCGCACGGTCAGGCATTGCTCGCCAGCCGCTAAAAGCTTCGCGGGCAAGCCTCGCTCCTACGGGATCTGTGTCGCCCCGCAATTGCGCGAACGACACCGATCCCGCAGGAGCGAGGCTTGCC
>NZ_JASCOM010000203.1:0-10759 GCF_029959925.1 Pseudomonas sp. PS02303 | reverse complement strand
AGGCTTGCCCGCGAAGGTGCCCTTGAAGCGGCCAAAAGCTTCGCGGGCAAGCCTCGCGCCTACAAGAGGGCGGTGGTGCATCCAGGCCGCCGATTGGAGACTGAAATGCCAGCCATGTTCGAATTGATCAACTTCAGCGAAACAGGATGGGGCAGTGCGCTGTTGAAGGGTCTTTGGATGACCCTGCAAATCTCGGCCGGAGCTTTTGTGGTCGGGCTGTTCATCGGTCTGGTGGTGGCCTGCCTGAAGCTCGGTGCGCCAAAGCCGATTGCGGCGCTGATGCGTGGTTACACGACCTTGTTCCGGGCGATTCCGGAGTTGCTGTTGATCCTGCTGCTGTACTACGTCGGCTCAATGCTCCTCAATTCGCTGATGACGCAGATGGGCTACGGCGTCGTCAATGTCAGCGGTCCGCTGGCCGCCATCGTGGTGCTGGGGCTGGTGCAGGGCGCCTACGCCTCGGAGATTTTCCGCGCGGCGATCCAGGCGATCCCCTTCGGCCAGATTGAAGCGGCGAAGGCCTTCGGGCTGAGCGGTTTCGGTCTGTTCCGACGCGTCACGCTGCCGATCATGGCGCCGTATGCGATGGCCGGCATGGCTAACCTGTGGATCAACCTGATCAAGGACAGCGCCTTGATCAGTGTGGTCGGCACCAACGAGTTGTTGTACACCGCCAAGCAAGGGGCGGGTTCGACGCGTCATTACTTGTTGTTCTACCTCACGGCCGCGGCGTTGTATTACGCGGTGACGTTGGTGTCCAACTACCTGTCTGGACGGCTCGAGCGGCGTATTCGTCGCTGGATGCCTTTGGCTGAGTGAATGAAATGATTCCAGCGTGGATAGTTGAATACGCGGCGCTGTTAGGCCGGGGACTGCAAACGACCATCACCATCCTGTTAATTTCCAGTGTGCTCGGTTTTGCGCTGGCAGTGCTGGTGGCGCTGGCGCGGATCTCGAAAAACAAGGGGATCGCCAAGGCCAGCCAGTTCTACACCAGCGTGTTGCGCGGTACGCCGTTGCTGATCCAGATCTACATCTTCTACTACGGACTCGGCAGCGTGTTTGCGCAGTTCCCGCTGATACGCGGCAGTTTTCTCTGGCCGTATTTGCGCGACGGTTACTGGTACATCGTGTTCGCCCTGGTGTTGTCGGTGGGCGCGTATGTCGGCGAAGTGATTCGCGGCGGGCTGCTGGCGGTGCCAAAAGGCGAGATGGAAGCGGCCTCGGCGTTTGGCATGACGCCGCGCCAATCGCTGCTGCGGGTGCGATTGCCTCGGGCGCTGCGGTTGCTGTTGCCGACACTGGCCGGGGAAACCGTGATGTTGCTGAAATCCACGGCGCTGGCCTCAACGATTGCGATTGTCGATCTGCTGGGTGCCGCGAACGTGGTGCGGGCGCAGACCTTGCAGGTTTATGAACCGTTGTTGCTGGTGGCCGGGGTCTACGTCTGCCTGACGTTCCTGATCGAGGCGCTGTTTGCCTTTGCCGAACGGCGCGGGACGCCTGTGCGCAGGTCGGTGTAATGAGCACCTCGCAGGTCGTCGACCGTTCGCTGCAGGGCATCGGCCTGTGCACCTTGGGGTACATGTTTCTGACGTTGCAGGACGCGGTCATCAAGTGGCTGGTGACCGATTATTCGGTGGTCACCATCCTGTTCTGGCGCAGCCTGGTGGTGGTCGTCGCGTGCCTGTTGGCCGGGCGCCTGCGCCTGGTCCAGCGGGCCTGGCGTTCGCCGAGCCGGCGCTTGCTGGTGGTGCGCGGTTTGTTGTCGATCGTGGCCTGGCTGCTGTATTACACGGCCGCCCGGGACCTGTCGCTGGCGGAAATGACCACCCTGTATTTTTCCGCGCCGATCATGGTCACGGTGCTGGCGGCGGTGATTCTCAAGGAACGGGCCAGCGGCTGGCAGTGGTTTTCCCTGATCCTGGGGTTTGTCGGGGTGATCATCGCTTGTCGTCCAAGCAACATCGCCGATCCGTGGCCCATCGTGCTGACGCTGCTGGCGGCGATGTGCTGGGCGTTCACCTACATCCAGTTGCGTCAGGTGGATGACCAGACGTCAGTGCTGGAGCAGATGCTGATTACCAACGTGGTGTTCGTGCTGTGCATGACCGTCGCGCTGCCCTGGACGTTCACCCCGGCACCGACGCCGGCGTGGCTGGGCATGCTGGTTGCCGGTCTGGTGGGTGGTATCGGTCAGTTCCTGCTGTTTGCCAGTTTTCAACGGGCCACTGCCACCTTGCTCGCGCCGTTCGAGTACACCGGGTTGATCTGGGCGTTCCTGCTGTCGAGTCTGATCTGGGGCACATTGATGGATGTGTCGCTGATGATCGGTGCCGGCCTGATCGCGGTCAGCGGCACCCTGGCGATGATCTTCGGGCGCCACCCCTCACAGGATGTCGTCGGTGCTGAATGCTCCGTGACGCAGCCCCTTTATCCAGCAGCGACAGATGTGGAGCCCGTTGGCGGGGCTGAAGGTTTCGGGGTTGAGGCACCACTCGATCCAGAGTCCGTCGAGCATCGCCGATAAACCGATGGCGGCCAGGCGTGTGTCGTGGATCACGAAACCTTCGCTGGCGGCCATGTCATCGAGCAACTGGCGCAGCAGATCGAGGTAGGCGCGGTAGCTTTTTTCGTGGGACTGGCTGACGTGTTCGGAGTGCCGAATCAGGCTCCAGAACACCACCCAGACGCCAAGCAATTGCGGGTCCATGACCCTTGGCGAAAAAGAACCGACGAGAAACGCGTCCATTTTTTGCGCCGGGGTGGCGGCCTGCTGGATTTCCAGGCGCAGGGCGGTGGTCAGTTCGCTGGCGATCTTCTGGTACGTGTCGGCAATCAACGCATCGATGCTGCCGAAATGGTGATTGAGCAGGCCGACGGACACCCCGGCTTCGGTGGCAATACGGCGCACGGAAATGCCCGCGTGGCCGTCGCGGACCAGGCAACGCAACGTGGCGGCCACCAGCATCTCGCGACGCTCATCGGGCTCCGCGCGACGGTTTTTTGGAGAGGGGGTTGTCACACGGGAATCCTTGGGTGCAGTGCCAGGTTGGCGAGCTTAGTTGAACATGCGTTCAATCTCCAGTGTCGGCCGCAGTGATGCACCGGTTTTTAACGTTCATGACGGGGGAGGACAAGCAGATGGCGCAGGATATTTCGTTCAGTGTTCGCAACAACAACGGCGATCCGGTGCAGGTCGGCGCGTGGCGTTTCGGGGGCGACGGCAGCGGGCCGATGGTGCATTTGCAGGCGGGGGTGCACGCTGATGAAATCGCCGGGATGCTGGTGTTGCATCTGTTGATGCAACGGCTTCTAGTCGTCGAGGCCGAGGGCCGGCTCAAGGGCAGTGTGACGGTGGTGCCGCAGGCCAATCCCCTGGGTATCGGGCAGTTTCGCCAGGGGCGGATTCTCGGTCGCTTTCACGATGCGACCGGGCATAACTTCAACCGCGCGTTCGACCAGTCAGCCGCGATGGAGCAACCTTCGACCAACGTCCAGGAATGGCAGAAAAGCCTGGTGCAACTGGCGTCCACGGCGCAGGTGATGCTCGACCTGCACACCGATGACGAAGCCTTGCCCTACCTCTACGTGCACCGCAGTTTCTGGCCCCGTGCCCGCGAATTGGCGGCGGCGATGAAGATGGACGTGGCGATCATCTGGGATGACGGCGGCGACGGCTCCTTCGAAGAAACCATCATCGCACCGTGGCTGCGTGATGGCGTCACCGCGCAACGCATGGCCGCGACCCTGGAGCTGCGTGGGCAGGGCGATGTCAGCGATCGGTTGGCCGAGCAGGACGCCGCGGGACTGTACGCCTGGCTGTGCAGTTGCGGGGTCATCGACGAGGCGTTGTCACCCGGTGACTGGCCCGTCGAAGTGATGGAAATGGGCCAGATGGAAACCATCCTCGCGCCGCAACCCGGGGTGTTGATCTTTGAAAAGGAACTCGGTGACTTCGTCGAGGAAGGGCAGCGCTTTGCGCGGATTCTGCGACGGCCCGGTGATCCGTCTTCCGAAGTGGTGCTGGTGGCCGAGCAGGCGGGGCGGATGGTCACACGCTATCGGGACCGGCTCGTGTCGCAGGGCATGGTGGTGGCGAAATTCACCGGGAGCCGGATTTCGCGCAACTGGAGTGGCGGGTTGCTGGACCCGAACTAGGCGCAGAGCATTCGTTCAGCCTGTTGGCCACCTCCGCTGAAGATAAGCGGGGTGGCCTTCACGCTAGTTCCCATCCGCCACTTTGCGTTCTATCTCATCTATCTTTCGTTGGAGCGCCTCGGCTTCATCCTCTTCGGGATGCGTTTCTGAATCGAGCTCTTCGGCGTCCTTGTCTTTCCGATCCCGTTCGATGTCACTGTCATCGCTGTTCATCGCGTGTACCTCCGTTGACTTACACATTGGATGCAGCGGCGCAGAGGGAGTTCGAGATTTTTTTTGCCGTGGTTCAAGCGCACATGCAATCCCGGCTTCGGCCTGTAAACTGTCCGCGCTCAAGGCATCGACCGCCTCGTTATTCCTTCAAGAAAGAGATCCTCCATGGCAAACCAAGACATCACGTTCACCCCTGATCCCGACGCGGATTCCATCTCCTCCGACGTCGCCGGTTTCGGCGGCATGCTGGTCTCCACCCAAATCCCCACCCGCGCCGATGGCAGCCTGGAACTGGGCGATATCACCCTGCAGAGCGAGTGCACGCTGCAGGCGCTGAAGGTCGCGCTGGAGCGTGCCGGCAGTTCCATGGACCGGGTGCTGCACCTGACCATTTACCTCACCGACATGGCCGACCGCGCCGCGTTCAACGAGGTTTATAAACGCTTCTTCGCCAAACCGTGGCCGGTTCGTGCCGCCGTTGGTGTGGCCGCCTTGGCGGTCGAAGGCATGCGCGTGGAAGTCACCGCGATGGCCGCCAAAGCCTGACGGTGCGGGTCAGGTGTGATGAAAATCCACCTGACCCGGTTTCAAAAACAACGACCTTGCATGCCTCTTCGCGATACCCCTTATCCCTCTACGAATTTAGTTTCGCCTCCCACAGAAAAGCAGATCATCACTCCGTTGGAACTCCCCATTAGCCCCCTTCGTCATCTGCAGTGAGGGAGGCTGCAATCACTGCGAACTCCCGGAACGTTTGATTACAGACAGAAGGCGAGGGATGACATGAATACTTCAGACAGCACCACCGGGAGTCAGCCAGACAAGCCCGATTCCCCAGGGCCGGAGCCAGGCTTTGAGCACTTGAAGGAGGACGTGACGGAGGCACTTGAGGGTGCACGACAACAGGCGGACGCTCAGTTCGGGCAATACCGCGACACCGCCGCCGATCAGATCGAGGCTTTGGCCAAGGGCGCGAAATCGGTTGTCTCCGAACTCGAAAGCAAGGACACCCTCGGCATGTCCGACTACCTGGCCGACATGGCGGAATCCATGAGTGGCCTGGCCGGAAACTTGCGCGGCAAAAGTGCCGAACAGCTGCTGCATGACGGGGCCGAGCTGGCCCGCAGCAATCCAGGGCTGTTCATTGCCGGCAGCATCGCGCTGGGCTTCGGCCTGTCGCGATTCCTGAAGGCCGGCAGTTCCCCAGCGGCCACCTTCACCGATGCCAACAACCCGGCAGCCGGCCACTCGATGCCTCCGCCAGGCGGTTTTGGTGCGCAACGCCCCTATGAAACCTCAGTCGCGTCACGCACTGACAACACGCCGGCCTCCCCGAGCGAGCAAGACCACCCTTCGAACTTCGCGACGACCTCCACACCGGGTTCGACAAATGTCAATGGAGCACTGTGATGAACAGAGAAGATCCAGATTTTCCAGGCTCAAGACCGGTGCACGCGCCGGACCATGACGCTTCGGTCGTCGGTCTGTTACGTCAGTTATCCCGTGAAGTGCCCGCGCTGTTCACCAAGGAACTGGCGCTGGCCAAAGCCGAACTTCAAGCGAGTCTCACAACACTCAAAGCCGGCATCGCCGGGGTTGCGGGAGGGGCGATTGTCCTGTTGGCGGGGTTCATCATTCTGTTGATGTCCGCAGTCTATGGCCTCAGCACCGTGATGGCGCCGTGGCTGGCGGCGCTGATTGTCGGCGTGGTGGTGATGATCGTCGGGTTCGCCATGCTGCAGTCCGGGAAAAAACAATTCGAGCCGTCCCACTTCAAGCCTGATCGCACGCTGGATGCCTTGAACAAAGACCAGGAAGCGCTGCGGAGGAAAGTCTCATGAACAGTGAATTCGACATCGAAGCGGCAAAAAGCCCTGAAGCCATCGAGCGTGAAATCGATGCTCAGCGGGCGAGTATCGGCAACATCGTCGATGCGCTGGAAAGCAAGTTCACCCCTGGGCAGATGTTCGATCAGGCGCTGACGATGATGCAAAGCAACGGCACGACATTCCTGACTAACCTGGGCACCAGCGTTCGCAACAATCCGGTTCCCGCCGTCCTGACATCCGTCGGTTTGCTGTGGTTGATGATGAGTCAGAATCGCCCGCCGTCACCCCGTCCAGGCTATCGCGTGGGCCCGGATCAGAACAAAGTCGGCGAGTGGGCCGACGGTCTGGCTGATGGCATCGACAGTGCCCGTGACCATTTGCACCAGACGACTGACACGCTCAAGGACGGTTATCAGACCATCAAGGGCAAGGCCGCTCACATGGGCGACAACCTGGGTGCTGCTACCGATACCATCAGTCATGCCGTGCATGATGCCAGTGACCGATTGGTCCGCAGTTCGCAGGTGCTGGGGACTCAATTCAGTCAGTTGTTGAAGGAGCAACCCCTGATGGTCGCCGCCGCGGGCATCGCGTTAGGTGCCATGCTGGGTGCGGCATTGCCTTCGACAGCGACCGAGCAACGCTATATGGGCAAAACCAGCGCCGGCCTGGCCGATAAGGTAAAGCAACAGGCGAGGGAGGGGTTCGAGGCTGTGCGCGACACCGTGACCAAAACCACCGATCACTCGGACGTAGAAACGAAACCGCAAGGGGAATACCACGCGGCCTCCGATACGCCAGCCGATCTGTCACGAGGGTTGGGCACCTCATAATCCGGCGCTTCATAAAGGGCTGCAAAAAACAGCGGGAGGCCTGACACAGACCTCCCGTTTTTTTCCGTTTCTCAAGCGCCGTCGAACGATGAAAAACAGGTGTGACAGCGGTGGAGATCTGGCGACCGATAAAAGTTTGAATCGATTGATTGATCGCCGACGACTGGTGACAAAAGCATGCCAAAACCCACCGCCAATGCCGCCTGTCGCGAGTGGCCAATCTTTATAAAATTTTCTCAGGCGCGGCACCTTCAGATAACTGTGGGCGGCGCATTTGGTCATTTTCCGGATGGGTATCGACGCCCCTTCAGGCCTGAGGAGATTCGTCATGTTTCTACATAACAAACGACTTCAATACACCGTGCGTGTCGCCCAACCCAACCCGGGGTTGGCGAACCTTTTGCTCGAACAATTCGGCGGCGCCCAAGGCGAACTGGCGGCGGCGTCCCGCTACTTCACCCAGGCTTTGGCCGAGGATGATCCGGGAAGAAAGGATCTGCTGATGGACATTGCCACCGAAGAGCTCAGTCACCTGGAGATCGTCGGATCGATCATCGTGATGCTCAACAAGGGCGCCAAGGGTCAACTGGCAGAAGGGGTGGACGAAGAAGGCGAGCTGTACCGCGCGATCAATGGAGCGGGCAATGACTCGCACATTACCAGCCTGTTGTACGGCGCCGGGGCACCGCTGACCAATTCGGCCGGAGTGCCGTGGTCGGCCGCGTATGTCGACACCATCGGTGAGCCGACCGCTGACTTCCGCTCCAACATCGCCGCCGAGGCTCGCGCCAAAATCGTCTACGAGCGCTTGATGAACATCACGGATGATCCCGGGGTGAAAGAGGCGCTGGGGTTTCTGATGACCCGCGAGATCGCCCATCAACTCTCCTTTGAAAAAGCCCTGCACGCGATCCAGCCGAACTTTCCGCAGGGCAAGCTTCCCGGCATGCCGGAATTCACCAACGTCTATTTCAACTTGTCCCAGGGCGAAGGCAGCACTCGCGGGCCATGGAACCAGGGCGAGGACTGGAATTACGTGGACGATCCACAGCCGGCAGTCGATGGCGGGGACGGCACGGCAAGCGTACAGCTCAGCACCGAAGACGAGGAGCTGTTGCTGGCCATGAAAGTCCGCACGATGTCTGACCCTGAAAGCGATCCGATCACGGGTGCTGACTTGGGGGCGGGCCTCTACGGAAAACCCGATGCGTGACGAGGGTCACCGCACGCCACCCGGCGTGCGGTTTTTTGTGGTGCCGGAGAGTTGAGGTGAACCCCCATGAATTCCAATCCAGACGCTTTTTCCGCAGAGGCTACACA
This sequence comes from Pseudomonas sp. PS02303, assembly GCF_029959925.1. Taxonomy (NCBI): domain Bacteria; kingdom Pseudomonadati; phylum Pseudomonadota; class Gammaproteobacteria; order Pseudomonadales; family Pseudomonadaceae; genus Pseudomonas; species Pseudomonas sp. PS02303. Next base: position 2,403 of record NZ_JASCOM010000203.1, on the reverse strand, counting down.
AGACTTTTACCGGCTGTTCAATACCACTGTAATGGCGTTCGAACGAGACGCTTTGCGGATATCAAAACAGATCCGGATGGCTGCGCCTGAAGCGACCCGTAAGCGCTCCAACGGAAAACAGGTGTCCTGATGTCGGACCATTCTTCGCCTGCAAGAGGCCCCTGGCGCGCGTGGTTTGCCCCAGGAAAAAGCGGCAGTTGGCTGAGCATTCTGTTCTGGTCAACCCTGGTGGGTGTCACCGCTCTGCTGCTGGTCAGCGGCTACAGTGCCTTGACCGGGGCGGATCGAGTCAACTTGCGGTATGCATTCCTGGGCGGCGTCTCGGGTTTTGGCGCGACCGCACTGGGCGCCGTTTTGGCTGTGGTCTTGCGTGACATTGCCGCACGGACTCAGGACATCATGCTGGGTTTCGCCGCGGGCATGATGCTCGCGGCCAGCTCGTTCTCACTCATTCTTCCTGGCATCGCGGCGGCGCAGGCCATTTGCGGTAATAAGCTGCTGGCGGCGTGTGTCGTGGTCCTTGGGTTGGGTTTGGGCGTGGCTCTGATGATCGGGCTGGATCGCTTTGTCCCACATGAGCATCAGAAGATTGGTCGCAAGGGCCCGCACGCACAGCGCATCAATCGAGTCTGGCTGTTCGTGTTGGCTATCACGCTACATAACTTGCCGGAAGGCATGGCCATCGGCGTCAGTTTTGCCAACGGGGACATGAAGGTGGGTCTGCCATTGACCACCGCGATTGCCATCCAGGACATCCCCGAAGGACTGGCCATTGCACTGGCGCTGCGAGTGACGGGTGTGTCGACGTTGCGGGCGGCGCTGATCGCGGTCGGCTCAGGGCTGATGGAGCCATTGGGCGCTGTCGTGGGACTGGGCATTTCCACCGGCTTCGCGCTGGGTTACCCGGTTGCCCTGGGCCTGGCGGCGGGCGCGATGATTTTCGTCGTCTCCCACGAGGTGATTCCCGAGACTCACCGCAATGGCCACGAAACCCCGGCGACGCTGGGCCTGATGCTAGGGTTCGGGCTCATGATGTTTCTCGATACGGCGTTAGGCTAGGCTTGATTCAAGGGCAAGGTGAGGGGTGAGGCGATGGACAGGCACCTGAAGTTTGGCATTGAAGAGGAATACTTCATTACGGACCTGGCCACCCGGCGTATGGCCGAGAATCCTCCCGACGTATCGATTGAAGCGTGTCAGGGGGTGCTCGGCGATTGTTTCGCCCATGAAATGTTCAAGGGGCAGATCGAAGTCGCGTCCCCCATCTTCACCAGCGTCGCGCAAGCAGCGCAGTACCTGTTTTCTGCGCGCTCAACGTTGCGGGGGACGCTCGAACGTCACGGTCTGGGACTGCTCAGTGCCGGCAGCCACCCGTTGAGCGATTGGCGTTTGCAGCACGCCACCGACCATCCTCATTTTGTTCAACTGTTTGAAGACTACCAGCACGTGGCAAGGCGCAGCGTGCTGTCAGGCCTGCACGTGCATGTTGAAGTGCCAGGGCACGTGGACCGTATTCAAGTGATGAACGAAGTCCTGCCGTGGTTGCCGCTGTTGTTGGCACTGAGCACATCGTCACCTTTTTGGGACGGCGCCGACAGCGGCTTCATGAGCTACCGTCAAACGGCGTGTGATGAATGGCCGCGGATGGGCATTCCTGAATTCTTCGAAGATCAACGCGCCTATGAAGCCTACGTCGCCATGCTGATCCGCACGGGCACGATCAAGCAGGCGGGCGATTGCTGGTGGGGCTTACGACCTGCCGCGAAATACCCAACGCTGGAGATGCGCATGACGGATGCCTGTCCGCGCCTGGATGACGTCTTGTGCATCGCCTCTTTGTTTCGCTTGCTGGTGGCCCATGCCATTGACCAACCTCGCCCGGGATTGAGCTATTCGCAAGTGTCGCAATGGATCCTCAAGGAAAATCGCTGGCGGGCGAAACGGTCCGGCATCCACGCAGCCTTCATCGTTGAAGGCTACGATCGACCATTCTCTGCGGCGCAATGGCTGTTCAGGGCGCAACAGATTCTTGGAGACACGGCGCAGAAGATGGGCGTGGAGGATGTGTTCGCCCAGGCCCGCCGGATTCTCCGGGACGGCACCAGTGCGGACCGGCAGCGGAGAGTGTATGCGCGAGCCTTGCGTGGGGGAGGGGATGTTGACGCCGCGTTGTCGCAAGTCGTGGATCAACTGCTGATGGAAACGTCGCAGGCGCCGTGCATCAGTGAAACGGCGCTCACCTAAGACCGAAGATAATCTCCAGCCGAACAAGCCCCCTGTGGCGAGTAATGCTGTTCACTTAAACGCAACGTCGTATCTGTGGCGAGGGAGCTTGCTCCCGTTGGACTGCGCAGCAGGCCCTTTTTGGGGGCGCTTCGCGACCCAGCGGGAGCAAGCTCCCTC